>DASXIL010000308.1:0-5511 GCA_036497985.1 Candidatus Angelobacter sp.
TTTTTATGTCGCTGCGCTCCAAACCGCTACAGAGTTGATTCCATGCAAAAATTTGTCAGCTCCTGACGCAGCGAGCTCGCCGCGCAAGTCAGTAGTTGGTAGTTGGTAGTTAGTACTTGGCCGTAAGTCCGCAACAGTTTCGCCTATCCTGAAACGCGTCGATCTTGCAGACAAGGCCAAACACTAAATACTAAGTACTAAGTACTAAGTACCAATTACCGTTACCTACGGCTTCGCATACGGCAATGCGCTCAACTCGCTTTCCGGAGCTACGAGCACCTCAATGGCGCCTTCCTGCGGCAGCGCGTCCAGCGGCAGGCCATCGCGCCACAAGGAAAAGCGAACGCGCAGCCGATAGCCGATGGCTGCCTTCAGAACTCTTAATGGTGTCTGACACTCAAAAATCGATTCAATTTCGACTTGAAAGCCATCTTCTTGTTGCCGGCCATTTTCGCCCAGCTTCCATCCGCGAAGCCTGCCTTGCGAAATATCGGCTTCCAGTCGCACTGCCTGATTTCCATTGCCATCTGGACTTACGGTTTCAATTGTCACAACTAGCCGTGTGTCGCCGGTGGCCCATTCCGCAGGATCCTCAATAAAATCCACTCGGCAATAAAGATTTTCTTCATCGATTCCCGCATAGCCGGTATCCAGCAGAAAAAGTTTTCCATGCATGGCTGAAGAATGCCGGTCAGCGACATGGGAAGCAGCGCCCAGCCATTCAAAGTATTCAATATTTTTCCCGTCCACTTCAGGATGGATATACGCGGTTTGAGGAGTGAACTGCGGTTTGGCATGCGCGCCTGCAATGCTGCGCCAGCACGTCTGGCGGCGTACCGCCCAATGCAAGATAGACATTGGAAAGATGCTTGCGGTAGAGCTCATCAAATTCGCGATCATTCGCGGAATGGTGCTCCGGGCCATACCACCAGTTCCAGTCACTGCCTTCCGCGATCAGCAGTTCTTCATAGGCCAAGGCGGCCTGCTGTTCGGAAACTTTGCCGGCATTTGCTGTGAAGAAATCCCGCGCCGCTGTGAGTTGGTCCCACGCTACGTTGTCTTCCGGCGCGCCGATCCACACGTCAAAATTTGAATTGATCCATGAGCCCGGAACAATGGACCCAATTTCTGCCGGTGCGTGCTCTCGCTCTATGGCTTCAGAAACTGTGAGCGCTGCAATCGACGGATCTTTTTGAATGCCATCGTACAGCCGACGTAAAAATTCGCGTCCTGACTCCGGATAAAACTCCCAGGCGTTCTCACCATCAAGAATGATAGGCACTACCGCGGTCTTTCGCTTTGCCAGCACCGGCTCGGCTGCCTGCTTTATGCGATGGAGCAAGTCATCGGCAGCTTCTCTGGCCGGAACTCCGGAATAGACAAAGCCGATCAAGTCAGAAAGCGAATGGTCGCGGAAGACCATGCGCATCTCTGCAGTATCTTGCTGCCAGCGGAAAATCCGGTAAAGCTGGGCCGCGCTGTCGGGTTCCAGTTTCCCGCTTCCATCGCGCTGGAAAATTGTTCCCAATGAACGGCAGAGCACGCCTTCATCGGTGGCCATCCACTTCACGCCCAGATCATGAGCAATCGCCAGCGCTTCATTGGAGACACTTCCTTCCGACGGCCACATTCCTTTTGGCCTGGCGCCAAAAACCTGCTCATGCAGCGTCAGTCCGCGTTCGATTTGCTCACGCGCATCTTCAGGATGCCGAAATCCCTGCGACGGCAGCGGCAGCCCATGATGTCAAACGGAGCCCATATCGGTATCGCACACCAGCGGCAGAATAGGATGGTAAAAAAGCGACGTGGAAATCTCAATCGCGCCGCGCTTCCCTGCTTCTGCATAAGCGGGCAGCACCTTAGCCAGAAACTTTTGTTGAATCTGGATCATCTGCTCCTGATCTTTGAGGGAAAACTCGCTCCCTTTGCCGATCAGTTCACTCACGACTGGATCATCGAGAAAAAATTCATCCATCCACGCGATCTGCGAGAGCACCTGGAGATCGGTGATGTCGCCTTCGGTCATGCGTCGGGCATGGTTCAGCGCGTCTTGTGGGCGCCCATGAAAGTGCTGCGCTAACTCACGATAGCGTGGATACCGGCCAATCATGTTCTCTGCGTTCGCCTGAAACAGGTACTGGACCGCAAACTGCCGGTCCGCCAGGTCCATCTCTGCTGCCGGCATAGCTGCTACCTGCAAGAAGGGGTCCTGGGCCGTTCCGTTCACATATTCCTGCAGCTGGGTAATCAGCGAAGGCACGAGGTTAAATGTCTGATGCAGCCCGGGAAATTCGTCCAGCAGCTTCACCATGCCGTAATAATCCTTGAGCGCGTGCAAGCGTACCCAGGGCAGCCGATATTGCCCGGTGACCATGTCCTTGTAATACGGCTGGTGCATATGCCAGAGAAACAGCAGGTGGATTGCGGGCGTATCCATTGATTATCCATTAATAACACAAGCGGGCTTCTGCTAGACTTTCAGTAGAAAAACGCGTGCGCATTTTTACTCGCTACATACTGAAGGAAGTGCTCTGGCACGGGCTCATTGGGGCCTCAGTGTTCACTTTCGTCATTTTTATGCGCGAACTCACGCGCATACTTGAAGCCGTGGTGCGCAACAGCGCTCCTTTTCCCAGCGTAGCGGAAATTTTCTTTCTCACTCTGCCTGCCGCATTGAAAGTCACTATCCCCATGGGAGTTCTGGTGGGAATCCTGCTGGGCCTGAGCCGCATGGCCGCCGATAGTGAAGTCACGGCGATGCGCGCTTCCGGCGTGAGTGTCCGCAAATTCCTTAAGATCATTTCCGTTTTCGGTATTGCCGCCTGGCTTCTGGCGCTGGTCAATACCGTGATCGTCGAGCCGCGCTCCGCCGCTGCGCTCGCCAAACTGCAAAACAAACTGGCTGCCACGCAGATCTCTTTTGAGGTCCAGCCCCATGTCTTCTATGAAGGCTTCAAGAACCACGTGCTTTACGTGGAGGATGTTTCCAGCGCATCCGGAGCTGCGGTCTGGAAAAATGTTTTTGACGCCGATATCAGCATTCCCGGCGCTCCCAAGATCACCATCGCCAAAGAAGCCATCGTCAGCGCTTCCGGCCCGGACACTATCCGGCTTCATCTGATCAATGGCGAAACGCACGACACGAATTCCCGTACTCCTGACCAGTACACCATCACAACTTTTCAAGATACTGACATTGTTATCAGCCAGCCGCCGATCCCTAAGCCGGCGCAGGATGCGGTGCCCGTGGCGCAGCTGAGCACTCAGGAGCTTTACCGCCAGAAATACAATCCCAACAAAGAGTTTGCCCGCTGGTACTGGATAGAGTTCAACCGCCGCCTGGCGCTCCCCACCGCTTGCCTGGTGCTGGTGCTGATTGGCATTCCGCTCGGTCTTTCCGCTAAAAAAGGCGGCAAAGGCGCGGGCTTTGTGCTCACCATTGTTCTGGTTTTTATCTACTATTTTGTCTCTATCATCGGCGTATCTCTGGCCCGCGGAGGAAAAATATCTCCCGTGCTCGGCGTTTGGATGGCCAACATCGTCTTTGGCCTAATCGGATTAGTGCTGCTCAGCCGCACGGACAGAGTTCCTATTGAACTCGGCCTGGGACAGATGTTGCTCGGCCAGTTTAAAGACACCTTTGGCAAGCTGCTCAACGCCAAGGCCGACGATCCGGCGAATGGCAGCCGCAGGCGCGGCCGTCTTTTCAGCACCAACTTTCCCCTCATTCTCGATGACTATGTTCTGCGCAGCTTTGTGAGTTATCTGCTGCTCATCCTTTCCAGTTTGCTGGTCCTGTTCCTGGTCTTTACTTATTTCGAGCTCCTTTCTGACATTGTGAGAAAGAAAATTCCGCTTCTCACCCAGCTTGAATACCTGCTCAACTTTGTTCCCTCAGTGCTGTACCAGATCACGCCTTTGGCCGTGCTGCTGACCGTGCTGGTAATGTTCGGGCTGCTGCAGAAGTCGAATGAAATTACGGCCATGAAAGCGACTGGCGTAAGCATCTATCGCACGGTAATTCCGATTCTGGTCATTGCCTGCACACTGGCGGGCGGTCTCTTTGTGCTCGATCAGTGGTACCTGCCTTACGCCAACAAGCGGGTTGAAACCCTGCGCAACATGATTAAAGGCAAGCCGGCACAGACTTATCTGCGTCCTGACCGCAAATGGATTTTTGGCGAAAGCAAAAAAAGATCTGACGGCACAGTGGAAAACCGCAAGATTTATTATTACGAAGCTTTTGATCCCGACCGCAACACGTTTGGCAGCGTTTCAGTCTTTGAGCTGAACCCGCATTCCTTCCAGATGATCAAGCGCGTCTATGCGGCGCGTGCGCGTTGGGCAGACCACCTGTCAAAATGGGCCTTTGAAAATGGCTGGCAACGCTCCTGGGCCAACGCTCCCGGCGCCGATCCTCAGGAAGACCTTCGCAAGTTCGACGTGAGCACCTTTGCCGAACTCAACGAGCCCCCAACCTACTTCAAGAAAGAAGTCCTGCAATCGTCTGAGATGAACTATGACGAACTGCAGCGCTATATTTACGATCTGCAGCAGGGCGGCTTTGACGTGGTGCGTCTGCGCGTTCAGTTGCAGAAAAAAATCGCCTTCCCGCTGATCACGCTGGTCATGGCCGTGCTGGCGGTTCCTTTTGCGCTTTCCGGCGGACGCCGCGGAGCTCTCAGCGGGGTCGTCGTAGCGCTGGTGATTGGGGTTTCTTACGTTCTGACCTCCAGCTTGTTTGAAGCCATGGGCAACGTGAGCCAGCTTCCACCGTTGATCGCAGCGTGGTCGCCGGATTTGATCTTTGGATTGGCGGGCGGATATTTGATCATGAAGACGCCGTCGTGAGAAAAGCAAAACCCTACCGCGGATGAACACGGATTAGCGCGGATTGGAAAAGCAAGGGCCACAGCTGAGGGCGACGACACGCGGCCATCCTGTTTTAGGTTGTCAAAGATCGTCTTCCTGGCTGATAACGCCAGACGCTTCTGGAAGCGTTTCCTTGAATTTTCATTTCATGCGGCTCTCGTCTCTTGGCATGGACAGGGGCCATCCCGCCAACCTCGATGCCCTTCCAGAAACATTCGTGCTTTTACTGCGACCGCAGCTTCAAAATCTTCGTCATGAATCGCCCCTGGCGGCCTGTCATAAACGACCATTAATCGCCGATGCTCGGTGTTTATACGGGGCGAGGTTATGTCGGCCTCATTTGATTTTTGCCTTTTCCGATCCGCGTTATTCGTGTTTATCCGCGATAAGCTTTTGCTTTCTTCGTGTTCCGTAGCCAGCCCTGAGCGACCCTGAGCTTGCGAA
This sequence comes from Candidatus Angelobacter sp., assembly GCA_036497985.1. Classification (GTDB taxonomy): domain Bacteria; phylum Acidobacteriota; class Terriglobia; order Terriglobales; family Acidobacteriaceae; genus Angelobacter. The sequence continues at coordinate 5,317 of DASXIL010000308.1, forward strand.
AGGGAAGTCGAATGGGTGCCCTTCGTGGTTAGATCTTTTTCTCTCTGTGTTCCTCTGTGGCCTCTGTGGTAAACCCAAAGCAGTTTTGACAGCATCTGCAAATGCACCACCAGCCGCCCCGCTGTCTTGCAGTCAACTCTGCCGTTGATCACCGCCCGCGCCATCACCGCCAGCGTCACTTGAATGCCTTTAAAA
>DASXIL010000309.1:0-2361 GCA_036497985.1 Candidatus Angelobacter sp.
ACTCAGCCTGATCGCACTAATAAAGGAAATGAGAATTACTCATTCCGCTGCGCCGACGCAGGCTTTACCGGATGTTCATGGGAAGCGAAAGGCTCCAGTCCGTACGAAGTGCTGCGCAAGGCAGAACAGCATGGCCGCGAGCAGCACAACCTGACGTCGATTGACGACGAAACGCGCGACAAAGTACGCAGTAAGATTCGGCACGCTGCCTGATCCAGCCATCGACATAAACGCCACTCTAAATCTCATGTCCTCGCAACCCTTCTCGTCTCGGCGGGCCTCGTCAGCCCGCCTTTTTTCTTCCTATATCGAACCCTCCAGAGATATTGAAGTGCAAGCAATCTCGGATCTTCGTGAACAAAGCGGCGCGGCAGACTTGCGCGCCGAGCCGCCTGCTATGAGCGCAGAACGCCCTTAATCAACGCGATATCCCTCAAGTGGTTTGGAGCGTAGCGACATAGTGATCGGCTACAATCATTAGTTCGCCCTGACCCATGCTGCGCTACTTTACTGCCGGAGAATCGCACGGAGAGAGCCTTGTGGCTTTCCTCTCCGGCGTTCCCGCAGGTCTGAGTATCGACCTTGCATTTCTCGACCGTGAACTTTGGCGCCGCCAGCAGGGCTTTGGCCGCGGCGGCCGCATGAAGATTGAGACTGACAAGGCCCATATCATCTCCGGAGTGCGCCACGGCAAGACCATTGGCTCGCCGATTTCGATTTTGCTGGAGAATAAAGACTGGAAAAACTGGGAAGAATCCCTGCCGGTCGAGTCCGGCGATCCTGAAAAACACAAGCGCGTGGCTTCTCCCCGCCCCGGACATGCCGATCTTGCCGGCGCTCTGAAATACAACTTTCCTGAAGCCCGATACATTCTGGAACGCGCTTCCGCCCGCGAATCTGCTGCCCGCGTCGCCATTGGCGCCATCGCCAAACTTTTTTTGCGTGAACTTGGCATTGAGGTGCTGAGTCACGTGATCGCCGTGGGCAAGGCCACGCTGGCGAACGCAGAAGTGCCGTGGGAAAAACTCCAGGAGCTGCATGGCAGGCAGGAGGTTCTTCTCAACTGCGCGGATGCCGACTCCGAACAGCGCATGAAAGCTGAAGTCGATCACGCGCTGCGCACCGGAGATTCCATCGGCGGCGTTTTTGAAGTTGTGGCGCACAATGTGCCGCCCGGCCTCGGCACCTTTGCCCAGTGGGATGAGCGTCTGGACGGCATGCTGGCCATGGCCGTGATGTCATTGCAGGCCGTAAAGGCCGTGGAGATCGGTACTGGCGTAGAGTCGGCGCTTTCATTCGGCTCCGCCGTGCATGATGAGATCGGCTACAGCAAGAGCGGTGAGGCAAAATTCACCGGCTTCACCCGCGCATCCAATCACGCGGGTGGAATTGAAGGCGGCATCTCCAACGGGCAGGACATTTTGGTGCGCGGCTATCTCAAGCCGATTTCCACATTGCGGCGTCCGCTGGGATCGGTGGATTTTGCCACGCGTGAGCCGGTGAAAGCCGCGTATGAGCGCTCCGATGTCTGCGTAGTGCCGGCGGCCGGCGTTGCCGCTGAAGCCATGGTCGCGCTCACACTGGCGCGCTGCGCGCTGGAAAAATTTGGCGGCGATTCCATCGTAGAAACGCGGCGAAACTTTGCGGGCTATCAACAACAATTGCGGGAGTTCTAGCAGAACGAATGATTTATCCAATCGTAGTCTATGGTGATCCGGTGCTGGAAAGGCCAGCCGAACCGGTCACCGAATTCAATGCAGAGCTGAAAAAGCTGGTCGATGACATGTTTGAATCCATGTACGCGGCCCACGGCGTTGGGCTGGCCGCGCCGCAGATCGGCATTGGCAAGCGCATCGCCGTTATCGATACCACATTCAAAGAAGACCCGAAGGCCCAACTCGTTCTGGTGAATCCGGAAATCATTGGCCGTGAAGGCAAGCAGCACGGGCAGGAAGGCTGCCTGAGCCTGCCGGATTTTCGCGAGAACGTGACGCGCGCCAATATCGTTACCGTGCGCGCCCAGGATGTGGAAGGGAACTGGTTTGAAAAGACGGGCGATGACCTGCTGGCCCGCGCTTTCCTGCACGAGATTGACCACCTGAACGGCAGGCTGTTTATCAGCCATGTGAGCGCGCTCAAGCGTGACCTGATCAAGCGCAAGATCAAGAAGCTGGTGCGCGCCGGCGAGTGGGCATGAAGCTGGTTTTTTGCGGCACGCCGATGTTCGCCGTGCCGTCACTGGAGCGGCTGCACGCCGCCGGATTTGAAATTCAACTCGTCGCCACGCAGCCCGACCGACCCCAGGGACGCGGTATGGCGTTGACCGCTCCACCAGTCAAGCAATCGGCGTTGAAGCTCGGG
>DASXIL010000310.1:0-2824 GCA_036497985.1 Candidatus Angelobacter sp.
GCCGCGGCTGAAAGAAGTGCGTGAGCTGCTGCGTCGCGTAGAAGAGCTGCACGAATTGAATCCGATGCTGGGACATCGCGGCTGTCGCCTGGGAATTACTTATCCGGAAATTTCCGAAATGCAGGCGCGGGCAATATTTGAAGCGGCTGTGAACGTCTCCAAGGCAGGAGTGAAAGTATTTCCTGAGGTCATGGTTCCGCTGGTCGGCATGATGAAGGAGATGGAAAACCAGAGCGCCATCATCCGCCAGGTGGCGGAGCAGGTGTTCAAAGAGAAGGGAACCAGAGTTGAGTACATGGTGGGAACGATGATCGAGTTGCCGCGCGCTTGCTCAGTGGCCGATCAGATCGCTTCCGATGCCGAGTTCTTCAGCTTTGGCACTAACGATCTTACGCAGACTGCTTATGGATTCTCGCGTGACGACATCAGCAAGTTCCTGCCGGCTTACATTGAGCGCGGGATATTGAAGAGTGATCCATTTGCCACCATCGACCAGGAAGGTGTGGGCGAGCTGATGCAAATTGCCGTGAAGAAGGGACGCAAGACGCGGTCGAACCTGAAGATCGGAATCTGCGGCGAACATGGCGGCGATCCTGCGTCAGTGGAGTTCTGCCACAAGATCGGATTGAACTATGTTTCCTGCTCGCCTTATCGCGTGCTTACTGCGCGATTGGCAGCAGCACAGGCAGCCGCGGCGGAAGAACTGAAGACAGAGGGCGGAAGAACGAAATAATTCACCGCAAAGGAAGCGAGGACGCAAAGAGCGGTTGAACTTGCGTCCTCTATTTTTTGCAACTTTGTGCGCTGAAAATTCGGTTAGTTATATCTATTAGGTGATCAACTCGCGCCCATACTGCGCAGGCTTTCAATGGCGCTGGTGTTGGCGCTATCGAGTTCCAGCGATTTTTTGAAATTCTTAGTAGCCTGTTCCTTATCACCGTTGGCCAGATAAGCGTCCCCCAGACTGTCATAGACAAGAGCTTTGTCCGGGTAAGATTCAACATTGAGTTTAAAGAATTCCAGCGCCTCTTTGACTTTGCCGTGTTGCAGCAACTTGTAACCAACAACATTGAGCTGGCCTGGACTAAACTGGAATGCATCGGCCTGATTTTGTTTTGCTTCTTTGTATTGCTTCAAAGCAGCGTCCAGGCCTTGCTTTTGCGTGGTTTCATAAACCAATGCGCCAATCGACTCCTTACCTTCGGCCGCAGGAAATCCCCACAGATCAAAGTTCGGGATTTCAGCGGTAATCCGCAGGTCGATATCAATAGTGTCCGCAATGCCTTCATTCCAAAATTTGGGACCGGTCACGCCGAAATCCTTCCGGCTCAGTTTGAGTCGGCTGTCAAAAGCGATGCGGGAATTCTTCCAGGGATCGTTCATCTTGTGTTGGCGCCAGACCAAAGGAGCTGAAATTTCTTTGCTTACACCTTTGATGGTCAGCGTACCGACCATCAGATAGTCGTTGCCTTGCTTGTGAATGGCCGTGCTTTGAAATCGGATGATGGGGTATTTTTCGGTGTCGAAGAATGTTGTGCCCTTCAGGTCCTTGTCGCGAAAGGAGCTGCCAGTTTCTATGCTGGGAGACTTGATGATTGCGGTGACGGAAGATTTAGTGAGATCAGACTCGTCATACATGATAGTCCCGCTAAAATCTGAAAACCTGCCTTCGACTTCTGTCACTCCAATGAGCGTGACAGAAAAACCAACTTTGGAATGATCTGCGTCCAGAGAAAATTTCTCGGCAGCCATCCCGGAACCGACAAGCAGGCACGTGACGCTTGCTGCAACCAGAAACTGCCGCAATGAATTGCGCATGAAGGATTTTTTCATTGATGTTGCCTCAGGAGCTTCTCGCCAAAAATGGCAGAGACTCGATTGCAGGCTATGGCGTGTGCGGCGTCAGGCAAGCGGTTTTGGGATGAAGGGTTAAAAGCAAGAGCTGAATGGTCGAAATCCATCAGCTTTCTTTGCCAAGGAGCAGGCGTAGCTTGTCTTTTTGATAGCGGCTTAGTTTGAGCTCCTGCCCGTTCGTCATCACCACGCGATGATGCCCGTGAAACCAGGGCTGAACTTCGCGGATGCGCTGCAGGTTCACGATGGTGGAGCGATGGATTCGCATGAATCTGTCCGGGTCGAGCTTTGCTTCCATATCATTCATGTTGCCGCGGATGAGATGCGATGTCGGGCCGCCGTGGAGGCGCAGATAGTTGCCTTCAGCTTCAATCCAGTCGAGATCGCGCACATTGAAGAAGAGAAAACGACCTTTCGTAGGAACTGGAATTCGTTCCAAGTAGTCTTTCTTTTTGTCGATCTCTTCCAGCAGCCGCGATAGCTGATGATTCGGAGCTTGCTGCTTTCCCATCTGCAACGTGGTGCGGGCGCGGAGCAAGGAATCGCGAAAGCGGTCATCAGAAAACGGTTTCAAGAGATAGTCGAGCGCATGCGCCTCAAATGCCTGCAGCGCATAGCGATCATAGGCGGTCACAAAGATGGTGACTGGCATTTCATGTTTTCCCACGGCGCGGATTACATCAAAACCGTCGAACTCCGGAAGCTGAATATCGAGGAACACCAAGTCAGGTTTTTGCTCGCGAATGGCGGCCACCGCGGACTCGCCGTCGCCGCATTCGCCGGCAACCTCAAACTCAGGAAATGTTTTCAGGTGTTTGCGAATGCTGCGCCGTGCCAGAGGTTCGTCATCGACAATGAGCGCTTCATATTTCATGGCTTACCAGCTTTTGACGCCAGCGCATCGGTTATGTCACCAATCGCGGGCAGGCTTAATTTCACAATCACGCCACCGCCTTCGCGATTGGCAATC
>DASXIL010000311.1:0-7489 GCA_036497985.1 Candidatus Angelobacter sp.
CAGGTCGACTCCGGCGGCGATCTCTCAATCACCGCCATGGAGATCACCCGGGACAAGCAAACACTCAACACGTTCTACGATGGCGGTTTCGGCGGCTGGCGCTGGGGCAGCTTTGGAAATACCACCACAACAACCGAGACCTATAAAGTCGGCACCATTGTCGTCTACCTATTGGACACCCAGTCAAAAGCACTGGTTTTCCGGGGTTCGTCCAGCGACACGCTTTCCGACAAGTCCGACAAGAACATCAAGAATTTGAACAAGGGCGTGGAAAAGATGTTCAACCACTTTCCTCCCGAGGCAAAGAAGTAAAACGAAGGTGATGCATGTCTTCATCGGCGCCGGACAATCCAGGGCAGGGCCCGTGAGTTCATAAAACGGGCCCATTCCTTCATGTCGCCCCTTGCGGCCGCAGGTTGCGCCGGCGTTGGCAGAAGGGCAGCAAATCATGGGTGAAAATAAGCAGGCGGCGACTGGAGCGAACTGCACGCGATCAGCACGCAAATCCTCCAAGTTGCCGCGGCTGCTTATTAACCAGGAACGACCACCAACTTCTCTTTCGGGATTGCATTCAGAGTCGCTCGGTCAATATTAAGATGTGCCGCTACGAGTTCGGGCGGAGTATGGGCCAACCACTCGGAGAGCGAGATGTCTTGATAGGAGTTGCTCCTGAACATCTCCAGAAAGACCAGGTCCGTCTCCCCTGTATTTTCGATGTAATGTAACAGAGATTTTTCCACGTACCCGACGTCTCCCGCCTGAAAGTCCATGGTGCGAGCTTTGTTACCGGTCGCCACCACTGTCATTCTGCCCTCACCAGCCATGTAGTATTGCCATTCGGATGCGTTGGGGTGCCAGTGCAGTTCCCGGAGTCCGCCCGGGTGAAGCGTGACCATCGCCATCGCCACCGTGGTTGCAACCTTGAACTTGCTCGAATCAACGATGCGCACCTCTCCGCTTTTGGTGCGGACCGTCGGTGGCATTTCCATTGTGCGAAAAGCAAAATCGCTGGAGGATTTTCCTGCTGCTCCTGCAGCCGCCTTCTGATCGATCTCCAGGGGTCCGGGAACGGCCGTCTGAAAAATGAACAGCTCCTGCCGGGGAAGATTCTTCAATGCCTGCTCGGCAAGACCAAAGTTCTTTGCCAGGATCTTGGGCGGCAGGTGTGCCATCGAATCGCTCAGCAGGATCGTCTCCGACTCTGAAAACTCCCCATCATCGAATACCAGCATAAATTCCGCACCGTCCGGCCCAAGGCCCTGAATCGAATGCGGAATCCCGGTGGGGAAATACCACAGATCGTTTTTCTTAACATCGGCCACAAAGCTCTTGCCCTCAGTGTTAATCGCCGTAATGCGCGCCGCCCCGTAGAGCATGATCGCCCACTCGCCCGCTGTGTGCCAATGCAGTTCGCGAACTCCGCCGGCGGTGAGTCTCATGTTTACGCCTGCCATCGTCTTCGAAACAGGCAATTCTCGAACCGTCACCTCTCGTGACCATCCACCTTCGTAAGTCCGCTTGTTCGCAAGAGAGAACGGATATTTGAATGTTGGAACCAGACTCTTGGAGTCCGTGCTGGGCGGCCATGCGGAGTCGGAGTTTTGTGCATCCACGGGTTTATTCGCGGGGCCTGGATCGGTTGCATGCCTGTCCGTCCGGACTTGGGAAGGTTGCTGTGCTGTGGCGCTGCCTGCCAACAAACTGCCAGCGCCGGCGGCCAATGCAGCCGAGCTGACTCCAAGAAACTTGCGTCGCGAAAATTGATCTTTGACATCGTCATTCTTCATGGCATAACTCCTTCATCTATCTTCTTGCAGCACTTCCCACGCCAAAGTGTCGACCACATCCTTGTGTAATCAGCTGAGGCTTTTTTCAATCATGCTGGCGGTAATAACCAGCTATGGAGCGAGACTAGTAATCATTTGGATCGCAGTTTCAGAGATGGCCAGAATCCGATACCTCTGAAGTGTCGAGATTTCGACGCGTGTCGAGGTTGAGTGACGTTTTCTTGTGCTGGTCAGATCAAACCCTCAGGAGTCTGTCTCTGTTCAATCACTTGGCGTGATCCAGCCCCGAGCGGGCTGTTGGCAACTCAAGTGCAATTCCTATGAATGACTGTAATAGATCCAGACCTAATGGTCACCCCAGAGGTAATTTATGTGGATTGTTCGACTCGCGCTCAGGCGGCCCTACACCTTCATAGTGCTGGCTATTCTGATTTTGGTCCTGGGAACGCTTTCCGCGCTGCGGACTCCCACAGATATTTTTCCGAACATCAACATCCCCGTTGTGAGCATCATCTGGAATTTCACCGGCCTTGCTCCGTCAGAGATGGCCAACCGAATCGTCACGATTCAGGAGCGCAACTTAACTACTGTCGTCAATAACATCGAGCATATCGAATCTCAGTCGCTGAACGGCGTTGCGGTAATCAAAGTCTTCTTTCATCCGGGCGCCGATATCAGCACCGCCATTGCGCAGATTGCCGGCCAGTCCCAGACCCAGCTAAAAGTGTTGCCGCTGGGAACAACGCCGCCGCTGATCATTACCTACAGTGCTTCCAGCGTACCCATCCTGCAGCTTGCTCTTTCAAGCCCTACGCTTTCTGAGCAACAGTTGAACGATTACGGATTGAATTTCATCCGGCCGCAGCTCACTTCGGTGCCCGGCACGGCCATTCCATACCCCTATGGCGGCAAGCAACGGCAGGTGCAGGTGGATCTAAACACCAATGCGCTGCAGGCTAACGGACTTTCGCCTCTGGACGTGGTGAACGCGATCAGCGCGCAGAATCTCATTCTCCCCACCGGCACCACCAAAATTGGGACCTATGAATACAACGTGGATATGAATGGGAGTCCCACGACGATCAAGGGATTGAACGACCTTCCCATCAAGACGATCGGCACCTCAACAATTTATATCCATGATGTAGCTTTTGTGCGCGATGGTTTTCCCCCGCAAACCAACATCGTCCGGGTTGATGGTCGCCGCTCTACGCTCATGACGATTCAGAAAAACGGCACAGCCTCCACACTGAACATTATCTCGGGCATTAAAAATTTGCTGCCCACTGTCAAGAACACGCTCCCGCAGGATCTGCAAATTAAGCCGCTGGGAGACCAGTCCGTTTTTGTCCGAGGAGCCATTTCCGGCGTAGTGCGTGAGGCGCTGATCGCTGCCTGCCTCACAGCGGCCATGATTCTTCTGTTCCTGGGAAGCTGGCGCAGCACGGTCATTATTGCGATCTCAATTCCGCTCGCTATTCTGACCTCCATTATTCTTCTCAGCGCGCTGGGAGAGACCATCAACCTCATGACCCTTGGTGGTCTGGCGCTGGCGGTCGGCATTCTGGTGGATGATGCAACGGTCACAATTGAAAACATCCATCGCTATCTCAGCGAGGGCAAGGAATTAGAGGAAGCGATTCTCGATGGCGCACAGCAGATCGCCATACCAGCCCTGGTTTCAACGCTGAGCATCTGTATCGTGTTTGTGCCGATGTTCCTGCTCACCGGCGTCGCGCGCTATTTGTTTGTTCCTCTGGCTGAAGCCGTTGTGTTTGCAATGCTGGCTTCTTACCTGCTTTCAAGAACCCTGGTTCCGACCTTGGCGAAATACCTGCTAAAGCATCACGCCGGCGAAGCGAGCCAGAGCAGGAACCCGCTGGTACGCTTTCAACTCTGGTTTGAACATGGCTTTGAGAAAATCCGAAACGCCTATCGCGGGTTGCTCGAGACCTTCATCAACCATCGGCGGATCTTTGCGAGCGGTTTTCTCCTGGCCTGTTTGCTCTCATTTGCTCTGCTGCCGTGGCTTGGACAGGACTTCTTCCCGTCAGTGGATAGCGGCGAATTCACACTGCACATGCGTGCTCCGACCGGAACCCGCATTGAAGAGACTGCAGCTCTGTGTGACCGCGTGGAAGACGCGATCCGCAAGGAAGTTCCGTCGCAGGAACTGTCTGGGATTATTGACAATATTGGCTTACCCTATAGCGGCATCAATCTTTCCTACAGCAATTCCGCGCCGGTGGGAACGCAAGACGCGGACATCATGGTCGCGCTCACGCCGAAACATCATCCCACGGCTGATTACATGCATAACTTGCGGTTAAAGCTGGCGCAGGCCTTTCCGGGCACTACCTTTTACTTCCTTCCCTCGGACATGGTGACGCAGATCCTGAACTTTGGCCTGCCTGCGCCCATTGACATCCAGGTGGTGGGCAACAATCTGGATGGCAACCGGCAATTTGCAGACCAACTGCTGTCCCGGATTAGAAACGTCTCCGGAACTGCTGATCTTCGTATTCAGCAGACCTTTGACCAGCCAAAACTGCATATCGATGTAGACCGCACGAAGGCGGCCCAAATCGGATTCTCCCAACGGGATGTCGCGAGCAACCTGCTGGTAACGCTCAGCGGCAGTTCTCAAACCTCCCCAACGTTCTGGCTCAACCCACAGAACGGCGTCAGCTATACCATCGCGACCCAAACGCCGCAGTATCGCTTGCAGTCATTGCAAGATTTGAACAATATACCGATTACGGGCCCGGCTACTGCCGCGGGCACCGCGCCGCCCTCCATTCTTGGAAGTCTGGCTTCAGTGAATCGCGCCTCGGACTTGAGCGTTGTTTCGCACTACAACGTGTCGCCGGTGATTGACATATTCGGCTCCGTGCAGGGGCGAGATCTGGGCGGCGTATCCAAAGACATTTTTTCGATCATCAACAGCAGCCAAAAAGAGCTTCCGCGCGGATCGCAGATTATCGTCCGCGGACAGATTCAAACCATGCGAACTTCTTTTGTTGGCTTACTCACGGGATTGGTATTCGCCATTGGCTTGGTTTACCTGTTGATCGTCGTGAATTTCCAGTCCTGGATTGATCCCTTCATCATCCTCATGGCATTACCGGCGGCGCTGGCAGGAATTGTCTGGTTTTTGTTCATGACCGGGACCACTATCAGCGTTCCCGCGCTGACAGGCTCGATCATGTGCGTGGGAGTGGCGACGGCAAACAGCATCCTGGTGGTCAGCTTTGCCAAAGAGCAATTGCATGCCGGACTGAGCGCCACCGAAGCTGCCCTTCAAGCAGGGTACATGCGTTTCCGGCCGGTGTTGATGACTGCTCTGGCAATGATTATCGGAATGGCTCCCATGGCACTGGGAATGGGAGAGGGTGGAGAACAGAATGCGCCTCTTGGCCGCGCGGTCATTGGCGGATTGCTCTTCGCGACCGTCTCGACGCTGTTCTTTGTCCCAGCGGTCTTCAGCATGATCCATGGCCGAAGGGCGCAAAGTGAGAACTAACGTAGCTAAAGAATATTTGAAGCATAGGAATGGTTATGTCAATGAAAATGCAAACACAGATCAATGCTCCTGAGCACGAACGACCCGCGCAAGGCGGCGTAAAAGTCCTTCGCTCTCGCAAGCGGAGCTGGCTCGTCGTGGGCGTACTCCTTGTGGTTTTTGGTGGAATCGTGATTTATGGCATGTTCACGCGTATCACGAAGGCCAACACAGTGCAGGGTGAAACCGCGCAGATGGCTCTCCCTACGGTAGCAGTGGTTGCCCCCCAGCGTTCCGCTCCCATGCAGGAGATTGTGTTGCCCGGCAATGTTCAGCCGTTCATCAGTTCGCCTATTTATTCGCGCACCAATGGCTACGTGAAGAAGTGGTACGCGGATATTGGGGCGCATATAAAAAAAAGACAACTGCTGGCGGTGATTGAGACGCCGGAAGTCGACCAGCAACTAGCGCAGTCGCGGAGCAACCTGGCCACCGCGCAGGCGAACCTCAAACTGGCGGAGATCACCAAGAACCGCTTTCAGGGTTTGTTGGCGACACATGCGGTGGCGCAGCAGGACGCGGACAACGCCGTCGGTACTTACAACGCAAACAAAGCCATTGTCGAAGCCGACCAAGCCAATGTCAGGCAGCTTGAGACGTTGCAATCTTTCGAGAAGATCTACGCTCCCTTTGATGGAATCATTACCGCTCGCAACACTGATATTGGAATGTTGATTAACTCCGGCAACAGCGGAAATGTGAAATCCGATCTGTTTCATATCTCGCAGCCGGGAAAGCTGCGTGTCTTTGTCAACGTGCCTGAACAATACTCCAAGGCAGCAACTCCGGGCCTGACCGCGCAGTTGACCCTGGCTGAATTCCCGGGAAAGCAATTTCAGGGGAAACTGGTCAGAACCTCGGAAGCCATCAACTTTGCGACCCGCACATTAACCGCGGAAATTGAAGTGAACAACCCAACCGGCGAATTGCTTACCGGCTCCTATACCGAAGTCCACCTCAAGGTGCCAGGACAGACCTCCTCGTATCTGGTGCCAGTCTCCACTCTCATATTTCGATCACAAGGGCTGCAGTTGGCAGTGGTAAAAAATGGCAGCGTGGTGCTAACGCCGGTAACGCCTGGCCGCGATTTCGGAGAGCAGATTGAAATCGTGGCCGGACTGAAAGGCGATGAATCGTTGATTGTGAGCCCGCCAGATTCCATCGTCTCAGGACAAAAGGTAAAAGTCGCACAGACATCAGCCTCGGGAGGTGCGCAATGAATCGCAATTTTAACGAAAGTATTCGTTTGGGCGCGCGAAAGCTGGCCTTCATCTGCATGGCGAGCATGCTGTTTCTGGGCGGGTGTGCGGTTGGTCCCAAATACCAGCGGCCACCAGCGGAGGTTCCATCTGCTTATAAAGAAGCCGGCAATTGGAAAACCGCCCAGCCCAACGAGTTGAGTCTCCGTGGTAACTGGTGGGAAATATTCCAGGACTCTCAACTCAACGCTTTGGAACAACAGGTGAATATTTCCAACCAGAACATCAAGGCCGCGCAGGCCCAATATACGCAGGCGCGCGCACTGCTCCGCTACAACCGCGCCGATTACTTCCCAACGGTGGTCGCCGGCGCTTCTGCATCGCGCACCAGAGTATCCGGCAATCGTGCGCCAGTGAACGCAATTGGCAATGGCCGCACCACCAATGACTTTCAACTGCCCATTGAGTTTTCATACGAAGTGGACGCCTGGGGACGCGTGCGCAAAAATGTGGAATCGTTTCGCGAGCAGGCCCAGGCAAGTGCCGCCGACCTGGCAACGGTGAACCTGAGTATGCACGCGCAACTGGCCCTGTTCTACTTGCAGGCGCGCAGCCTGGACGCGCAAGAACAGCTCTTGAACTCCACCGTTCAATATTATGAACAGGCCCTGCAATTAAATGAGGCACGATTTCAGGGAGGTGTCGGTTCTGAAGTTGAGGTTGAGCAGGCCAAGACGCAGCTTGAGACTACGCGGGCACAGGCGATCGATGTCGGCGTAGCCCGCTCCCAGTTTGAGCACGCCGTTGCCGTGCTGATTGGCAAACCTCCTGCGTCATTCAGCTTGCCTCCTCTCCCGCTCCAAGCGCCCCCACCGCAGATTCCTACGGGGGTTCCATCAGAACTGTTGGAACGGCGGCCTGACATAGCTTCCGCCGAGCGG
>DASXIL010000312.1:0-7074 GCA_036497985.1 Candidatus Angelobacter sp.
ATACACGCGTCAGCTTCCCCATGGCGTTTGACCAATCGCCATGGGGAAGCTGACGCGTGTATGCTATTACTCATGGAAAAGAAGCCTCCCCACGACGAATCGAAGAACCGGTTTGCTGAAGTGATCCGGCAGTCACAGGAACGCCGCACCGAGTTGAATAACAAGGCCAGAAAGAAGCAGATGGAAGATATTGAGCTTCCGCCCCGCGATGAAGAGATTGCGGATTCGAAGGAAGACGAAGAACCTGCAATTTAGCCTTGCGCTATTCCTGCCCGATGGAACCTTCTGGCGCAGCCATTCCAGCTGCGCCATTTCATGCGGTCCTGCCTAATATTTCGGCACTTTCGGATCAATGCGGTCTGACCATGCAAGAATGCCGCCCGCCAGGTTCTTGGCCTTGGTGAATCCGGCATGTTGCAGGAAGCCAACAGCCCGCGCGCTGCGTGCGCCGGAACGGCAATGCACCACCATCTCTTTGCTGGGATCCAGTTCATGCACGCGCCGGGGAAGATCATTCAACGGAATCAGAACACCGTTAAGGTTGCAGATCTGGTATTCGTGTGGCTCGCGCACATCCAGCAGGACAAAATCTTCCTTCGCGTCGAGACGTTGCTTTAATTCTTCCACGCTGATTTCAGGCACGCCGTTGCTCACTGGTTTCTCTTGGCCTCGCAGTCCGCAGAACTCTTCGTAATCAATGAGTTTAGTCACAGTGGGATTGGTTCCGCAAACCACGCAATCAGGATTTTTGCGCAGCTTGAGCTCGCGAAACTTCATGCCCATGGCGTCTACCAGCAGAAGCCGGCCGATGAGCGGCTGGCCTGCGCCCAGAATCAGCTTGATGGCTTCCGTCGCCTGAATAAGGCCAACCAGACCGGGAAGAATTCCCAGCACTCCACCTTCCGCGCAGGAAGGAACCAGCCACGGCGGCGGCGGCTCAGGATACAGGCAGCGATAGCATGGCCCGTCTTTGGTGGCAAAAACGCTCGCCTGGCCTTCAAAGCGGAAAATTGATCCATAAACATTCGGTTTGCCAGTAAACACGCATGCGTCATTGACCAGAAAACGGGTCGGGAAATTGTCTGTTCCATCCACAATGATGTCAAAGTCAGAAAAGATCTCCAGCGCGTTCTGGCTGGTCAGCTTAGTATCAAAAGTCTTCACATCGACGTAAGGATTAATGGCCGCAATCTTCTCACGGGCCGACTCCAGCTTCGGACGGCCAACATCGCTGGTGAAATGAATCACCTGGCGCTGCAGATTGGTGAAGTCCACAACGTCAAAATCGACCAGCCCAAGCGTGCCCACGCCTGCGGCGGAAAGGTAGAGCGCCAGCGGCGATCCCAAACCTCCCGTCCCGATGCAGAGCACGCGCGCGGCCTTGAGCTTCTGCTGTCCTTCCATCCCTACTTCCGGCATGATGAGGTGCCGTGAGTAGCGGAGAACTTCTTCATTGCTCAGTGCGGGTGGCTCGTGTGGTGCAATTGTGGTGGCCATGGAAAAATTCCTTTCCGAAAGAAAAACAAACAATGAACGATCAAGCAGGATTTCAGTAAATTAGCGGCGGGAGGCCCGCATGAAACATCGGGCCATGGCAGGCATTCGACGCTGCGGCAATGATGCGTGGGAAACCATCGACTTATTATATGTCACGTCGCGTAGACCGGCGAGCGCTGGTTGGCCACAATCTCAATGCTTTCTCCCTGAAAAACCTTCTTGTCCTCAGACCCCAGCAGCACAAATGAGGCCGTTGAGGTAGGTGTCCCCCGCTCCACGCTGGTAATTACGTAAGAGCAATCAAACCAGTGTGCTTCCGCCAGGTCAGTGGAAGAGTAGTTGGGTGAATGGTCCGGGTGGGAGTGATAGAACCCAATAATGCTTTCGCCGCGGCTCCGCGCCAGCTTCAGGGCGGCAATCACCTGCTCAGGATTGATACTGTACCGGTCTGCCGGGGAATCCACTCGCATGTTCTCACAGGTAAGGGTTAGGGTAACCAGGCGGTGCCCTTCCACCACATTGCCAAGAAGAATGCCGCAGCACTCATGGGGATAGCTGCGCTTAGCCTCCCAACGGATCAGATCGTAGTCAGCCTTGCTGATCTTTAACATCGGACTTCTCCTGGGAAGTGGCGGCTTCACCAGTCATCCGGCCAGGGACGATCCAACAAAAGCTTCAAACTAAGTGCAGACGAAAGGGGCACCATGTTAGATGATCCAGAATGGAATTGCATTACCTTTGCACCATTTTTTGTCAGTTTTCTGGATGGATCGTGGAATTCTGCACTGGTTCCTGTGCAAAATTCCAACATTTTATTAAATTTTTCTAAAGAAGTTTCCCAATTATCGGGCAATCCCGGAAAATTTCCTGCCATCTTGTTGACATTCGACAAGGAGCTTGGTTTACACTGTTGTCGACATTCGAGGGGAGCTGAATGGGGAACCAGATCGAGCTTTTGCAAGGGACATTGGATCTCCTGATCCTGAAGACGCTGGCACTTGAACCCATGCATGGCTGGGGAATAGCCCAGCGTATCCAGCAGATTTCACAGGACGTCTTGCAGGTCGGCCAGGGATCGCTTTATCCGGCGCTCCACAGATTGGAGCAGCGCGGCTGGATCGGCTCTGAATGGAGCACCTCTGACAATAATCGCCGGGCCAAGTTTTACTCCCTTACCCGCGCCGGCAAGAGCCAATTGGAAAAAGAACTGGGTGAATGGGAACGGCTCTCCGCTGCCATTGCACTGGTCCTGCAGCAGAGCTAAGGGGAACCGCCATGGCAATTCGAAAATTGCGTGCCATCTTCAAAGGTCGTAAACAGCAGGAAAACGATGTAAATGAAGAATTGCGTTTCCATCTGGAGCGACAGATCGAATCGAATATGGCCGCGGGTATGTCTGTCAATGAAGCCCGTCGCCAAGCGCTGATCGCCTTCGGCGGGGTGCAACAAACGCGCGAAGCCGTTCGCCAAGTGCACTGGACGCGTTTTCTGGACACCCTGCTCCAGGATTTGCGTTACGCGTGGCGCATGCTTATCAAGCGTCCGGCATTTACGTCCGTCATGGTCAGTGTGCTCACGATTGGAATTGGGGCCAACACTGCGGTTTTCAGCATCGTGAATGCAGTGCTGCTCAAGATGCTTCCCATAACAGCTCCCGAAAAACTGGTCTCTTTGAGATTGAATCATGGCGAGGAAGGCGGGCTGCAACTGACCACCGATATTTCTTACCCGGTTTTTGAGCGGCTTAGAGAACAGAACCAGGTGCTCTCCGGCATCCTTGCAACGGGAGGCGGCGTCAACAAGGTTGACATCAAACCGACCGGGCCTGGCGCGAACGGACAAACCGAGCAGGCAGGTATGGAGTTGGTGTCCGGCGGATATTTTCAGGTCCTGGGCGTAAATGCTGTCGTGGGCCGCACTCTAACCCCTGGCGACGACAAAATTGGCGCTCCCAATGCTGTGGCCGTCGTCAGCCATGGCTATTGGAAAAGAAGGATGGGACTTGATCCCGCGGTATTAGGCAAAACGTTCGTCATCCGCGACATGGTATTCACTATTGTTGGCGTAGCGCCGCCTGGTTTTTTTGGTGAGACCGTTGGCCAGACCCCAGATATGTGGGTCCCTCTAACCCTGGAAGACCGGCTCTTTGACGAAGCCCTGTTGGCTTCGGCGAGTACATCCTGGGTCAACGTTCTGGGGCGTCTGAAACCCGGAGTGGGTCGGCAGCAGGCCGAAGCCAGTCTGGGCCTGCTGGTGCAGCAGGCAAACGCCGACCTTTTGGGGCCGAAGGCGGGAAAGGCCCGCGTAAGAATGGAAATCGCGCCAGCCAGCAAAGGTCTCGATGTTCTCCGGCAGCAATTCGCAAGGCCTCTGCAAGTTCTCATGGCCGTGGTTGGTCTAGTGCTGTTGATTGCTTGCGTAAGTGTGGCCAGTCTGTTGACGGCGCGCGCCACGGCACGGCAGAAAGAGATCGCAGTGCGGGCCACCCTTGGAGCCGGCAGCGGGCGGCTGATGCAGCAAATGCTGACCGAAAGCATCTTATTGGCATTGATCGGCGGCACTCTGGGCCTGTTCCTGGCGTGGTCGGCTGATCGCGTTCTGCCGGTCCTGCTGTTTCACAGCAGCCTCTCGCTGGAACTGGAAATCAACACCCAGGTGCTCGGCTTCACGCTGCTGGTTTCTGTGGTCACCGGGATCATTTTTGGATTTGCTCCAATGCTTCGCGTCCTGCGCCCAGACCTGTCCTGCAGTCTCAAGGAACATGCCGGAATACGCGACCATAGACATCGTCTTGGCGCGCGCAAGATCTTTATTGTGGCCCAGGTTGCACTCTCCCTGTTATTGCTGGTGACGGCCGGCTTGTTCGTGCGCAGCCTGCGGAAGATTTACGACCTTGATGTGGGGTTCAACAAGGAAAACCTGCTGCTCGTGACTCTTCAACCAAGCGCTGAGCTGAGTGGCGCCCGTCTCAAGATCGTTTATCAGGACTTGCTGGATAAAGTGAATGCTCTGCCCGGCGTGAAATCTTCCAGCCTGTCCATGAGTTCTTTCGCCGACGGGAACATAAACCTTGGCCCCTTTGTCGTAGAAGGATACACGCCCAAGCCTGGAGAGGATAGGAGCCTGCAGGGTGACATTGTCTCGCCCGGGTTCTTCAATACCATGGGAATTCCGCTGCGTCTAGGCCGCGACTTTCGGCAACAGGATGACGCAAACGCAACAAGAGTTGTGATCGTTAACGAGACTTTTGCCCGGTACTTCTTCGGCGCCGCCAGCCCGCTAGGCAAGCACTTTGCCTGGTCAAGGCTCGACCGCCAACCGATGGAAATCATTGGCGTGGTCAAGGACGCAAAATACAGCAACTTGAAGGAGCGGACTCCGCCCTATTACTACACAGCATTCCTGCAGCAGGACCAGATGGCAAGCATTGTGAGATTGCTGGAAGTTCGGACCGCTGCGAACCCGGCTACCGTCTCTGCTGCCGTCAGTTCTGCGGTGGATTCCATCAATGGCGTCCGGGCGGACACCATTTCAACCATGACAGTGCAGGTAGAGGAATCGCTGCAACAGGAGAAGATGCTGGCCCAGGTCTCCAGTTCTTTTGGGGTGTTTGCTTTGTTGCTGGCGTGCATCGGCATCTATGGCGTGATGGCGCATTCTGTGACCAGCCGTACGAACGAAATTGGCATTCGCATGGCCTTGGGCGCAGAGCCTTTTGATGTCCTGTGGATGGTACTGCGAGAGGCGCTCTTCCTGGTCGGGCTAGGTATCGCGGTTGGTATACCAGCCGCGCTGGCTGGCACCCGCCTGGCATCCAGCCTCGTTTCCGGGCTGCTCTTTGGAATGAAAGCCAGCGATCCGGTAACCATGGCGCTGGCGGCATTGATGATGGCGGTTGTCGCTTTGTTGGCCGGATATCTACCCGCTCGTCGGGCCACTAAAGTCGATCCGCTGGTGGCGCTGCGGTACGAGTAGCGCTGGAGATTGAATGTCGATGTTTAAATCAATTCGCCGCCTATTGGTTCGCAGGCAGAGTGACGCAGATCTCTGCGAAGAACTTGCTTTCCACATTCAGGCTGAAGTCCAGAAAAACCTCGCCTTGGGAATGTCCCATGAAGAAGCTCGTCGCCAGGCGCTTATCGCCTTTGGAGGCATCCAGCAAACGCGCGAATCGCTGCGCGAAGTGCATCGCGGACGCTTCCTGGAATCCTTAGTTCAGGACTCCCGTTATGCGTGGCGCATGCTGCGGAAGACACCGGTGTTCACCACCATCGCGGTGCTCACGCTCGCGATCGGTATCGGAATGAATACGGCCATCTTCAGCTTAATTGATGGTGTGCTGTTTCGCGCGCTGCCAGTGCACAAGCCGGAGGAAGTAGTCCTGCTGAAGTGGCATGCACGAAAACGTCCGCAAAACATGAGCCAGCGAGGTTACGGTTATTGTGAAAGCAACTTTGCGGAAACCGATTACAGAAGCTGCTCGTTCTCTTTGCCCTGGCTCAGGGAAGCTTCTGCTCAGACGAACCTGTTCTCCGGAGTGGCTGCGATGGCCAACGCAGGCAGGATCAACCTGAGTGGAAACGGCCCGGCGACCATCGTCAACACTGCCCAGCAAGTTTCCGGAGACTTCTTTCCAACTTTAGGCCTTACCGCTGCTCAGGGAAGAACTCTGCTGCCGGCAGATGACAACGTGAACGCTGCTTCAGTCATGGTAATCAGCCATGGTTATTGGCAGAGCGCTTTCGGCGGCGCGGCCGATACGGTTGGAAAGACCGTACGCCTGAATGGTGTCCCCTTCACCATTGTTGGCGTTATGGCCCACGGGTTCAGTGGCATTACAGCCGGGGATCAGGTCGATCTATGGATCCCCCTGTCGTCAGAAGCAAGACTGAAGCCCGATTGGAACCCTAAAGACGATAGTTATGGCTCGTGGAAGGTCGCGATCCTCGCCCGCCTGAAATCCGGTGTGCAGAGCCACAAGGCTCAGGCCGTTCTTACGGGCATGTTTCGCGCACATACCTTTCACACACCAAAGCCGCTGTTTCAAGAGGCGGATGATCCTGGAATTGATGTAATCTCCGCGCGAGATGGGCTTTACTTCCCGCGACCCCAGGTCATGAATCCGCTTTATATCGTCATGACGGCGGTGGGTCTCGTCCTGCTGATTGCCTGCGCCAATATCGGCGGATTGCTGCTCACGCGCTCCGCCGCCCGGTCACGCGAATTTGCGGTGAGGCTTACTCTGGGAGCGAAGCGAAGCAGAATCGTAGGCCAATTGCTCGTTGAAAGCCTGCTGCTGTCACTTACGGGCGGCACACTTGGCCTTCTGATAGGGCGTTGGGGATCGCGCGCGATTCTCCTCTTGGTGAAGACCGAACCATCGGAGCTGCTACCTTTCAGGGCAAGTTTTGATTGGCGCGTTCTGGCTTTCACTTTTGCCGTCTCTTTGATCGCTGCCATTTTGTTTGGGCTTGCGCCCGCACTCCGCAGTTTTCGCGTGGACCTGACCCCTGCCCTCAGATCGGGCAGTGCGGCATCTGCAGGTGCTTCAAAACAAGGCCGCTGGTTCAGTCTCGG
>DASXIL010000313.1:0-3210 GCA_036497985.1 Candidatus Angelobacter sp.
ATGTAAAGCACAATTGCCGGGCCGGTGGTGAAGCGACTGTGCGGCGCTTCAGACATGCTCGATACTTGTGCAGCCGTATTCATCGGGCTTTTACGCGGCCTTGTAATCAACCACGATCAGCGTAAGGTCATCGTGTTGTTCCTTTGCGCTGCTCCCGCACCATGCGGCTACCTGATGCATCAAGAGATCGCACAGTTCCTGCGTTGAATGCCCGGGATTCTGCTGCAGAAAATCTTTGAGGCGTTCCATTCCAAATTCTTCTCCTGACGCGCTGGGGGCTTCCGTGATGCCATCGGTGTACAAGATAAAACGGTCGCCGGAATTCAACGTCGCGCTCAGGCTCTTGTACGCGCCTTGGGGAAAAATCCCCAGCATAAGCCCATTCTCCTCTATGCTTTCAACTCTCGCTTCTCCCGCGCGCCATACCAGAAGCGGAGGATGCCCCGCGCCCGCATAAGACAGAGCTCCACGGCTGGGATCGAGATACAAATAACCGGCGGTCACGAACTGTCCCTGAAGACTTCCACAGAGAATTGAGTTGAGCCCGGTGAGCACCTGTGCAGGCTTGTCCGCCCAATCTCTTTGCGCGCGGATGGCCACCTTCACCATGGAGGCGGAGAGCGCCGCCGGCACGCCATGTCCGGAAACGTCGGCGATCAAAACACCCAAACCGCCATCTTTGGGCAGGAAATCATAAAAATCGCCCGCCACGGAACTAGCGGGAACATAGCGGCTGGCGGTAGTCAGGCCGGCAACAGAAAAACTCTTTTCCGGCAACAACCCCGCCTGAATACCGCGCGCGATTTCCAGTTCTTTGTTCAATGTAAGAAGCTGTTCCTCATTCCGCTGGGTGCGGGCCGCAGCCACGTATCCCAAACAGCCCAGAAAAGCCACAAAGCCGATAAATTCCAGGTCCGGGCCATGTGGGATCACGCCCATATTCGCCAGGTTGGTATGCACGATGAACAGCAGGAAAACAAAAAAGCCGGCCCGGAGAATTTTCTGCTGGCGAGTGGCGGAGCGGCCGCCAACAAACAACAAGACCATCAGAACAGGAATAACGATAACGGCGATGAGGTGAATGGCTTTCTGAGTGGCACGCTCGCTATGGACCAAAAACAGCTCTGCCATGCCCACCGCGCCGATCACGCAGAAAATCCCAATCGACCACAGGGCAAGCTTTCTCCAGCGCCTTGCCATGGTCGCAGTAAAAAAGAGAAGCAGCGGGATGGGAATGACCAGCGAGATCGCTTCTGTGATCCACTCCCACCGTCCCTGCATATAGTGGGAGGAGCCGTTGATGAAGAGCCGCACGCCGTACAATATCGCGCCCAGGCCGAAATACAGCAGTGAATACTCTCTTTGCTTTCGCCGGCCGGTAAAGAACAGGCAGCTCACCGCGCCGGCCGCAACAATCAGCACGCCAAAAAGCATCCGCGCAAGATCCAGCGCGGAAAACGCCGCTACGTGGTCAGCATTCATATTTATTCAGGCTGCTTTCAACCTCTGCATTCAGTCACCTTGAGCAGGCTTGGCTACGGATTCAAAATCACTTTGCCGAACTGCTCGCTTTTTTCCAGGCGCTCATGCGCAGCTGCGGCTTCGCGCAATGGAAAGCTCTTGTCGACTACAGGTTTAATTTTGCCGGCAAAAATATGTTTCATCACCTCGTGAAAGTCGCCCATCGTCCCCATGAACGAGCCCAGAAATGAAAGCTGGCGAGCAAATAAAAACCTGATATCAAAGCTGGCTTCAGGACCCGTGGTAGCTCCGCAGGTCACCAGCTTGCCGCCCGGCTTAAGCGACTTCATGCTCTCCTGCCACGTGGCTTTGCCCACATGCTCAAATACGATGTCGCACATCTGGCGGTTCGTGATCTTTTTTACCTCGTCGCCGATCTTCTGTTTGTAATGGTTTATCACGTGGTCGGCGCCAAGGTCCTTGCATTGGTCGAGCTTGCTTTCGTCTCCGGCGGTGGCGATGCAGGTGGCCCCAAACATCTTGCATATCTGTATAGCAATGCTTCCGATGCCGGACCCACCACCCAGCACCAAAACTGTATCCGCAGGCCTGATGCCGCATCGGCTTACCAGCATATGCCACGCCGTAAGCGAAACCAGCGGCAAAGAGGCAGCTTCGTCATAGGTCAGCTCTTCCGGGATAGGCAGGACGTTGACACGCGGCACGGCAATATATTCACAATTGCCACCGTCATTCAAATAGCCGAGCACGCTGAACTGCGGGCAGAAATTCTGCTGTCCTTCAGTACATTTTGGGCAGACGCCGCAAAACGTCATGGGCACAAGCAGCACGCGCTGGCCCGCCTTCAGGTCCGTAATGTACTCGCCCACCTCGGCGATGTCGCCGGAAACATCACTGCCATTGATGTGCGGCAGCTTGATTCCCGGCAGCCCCTTGCGGATAAAGAGGTCCAGATGGTTCAGCGCACACGCCTTCACCCGCACCAGCACCTGGTCTTTACGCGGCTTGATGTCCGGCACGTCTTCATATTTCAGGACTTCAGGACCGCCGAACTCATGGAAACGGACAGCTTTCATCAGGGACTCTCCTTGCGCGATGGGCAAATAAGCGAGGTTATCAAAAATCCACCACGGAGGCACGGGCGATTGGGTAAATGGGTAATTTGGTAATTTGGTAATTGAGTAATTGAGGACCAAGGGCAAAGAATGTTCATTTACCAAATTACTAAATTACACAATTACCAAATCCTGAAAGGTTTACAATTTTGCGGAAATGATCACCGGACTCCACGCCATCATCTACTCACCCGACGCAGACAAGGTCCGCGCGTTCCTGCGCGATGTGCTTGGGCTCAAGTCGGTCGACGCAGGCCACGGCTGGCTGATCTTTGCCGCGCCGCCGGCTGAGATTGCCGCTCATCCAGTAGAGGAAGATGAAAAACTGCATCACGAACTGTATTTAATGTGTGACGACTTGAAGGCGACGATGGCCGAACTGTCCACAAAAGGCGTGAAGTGCGGCGAAATTACGGAAGCCCGCTGGGGTTCAATTACGTCGATTCATCTGCCCGGCGGCGGCGAATTGGGACTGTATCAGCCCAAGCATCCGACGGCGCTGGGGATCTGACATTCGCTCCTTCGCTTAAGGCCTCGGGCTCGTCTCCGGGTGAAAAAATCTCCTCATTTTTGTTTACTCATCAATCAACTTTTTACCGACCCCACCCCCCTT
>DASXIL010000314.1:0-3382 GCA_036497985.1 Candidatus Angelobacter sp.
AGCAGACCTCTGCGCTCATAATGAAAGCCCTTGACGTAAACACGCCAAGCCCGAAATTTAGTGCTGAAGCTCTCCTTTTTGGATGCGGTAATTTCGAATCAGGGCTTCTAATTCATCAAGTTCCTCGTCCGCCACAGGGCCTGATTCCAGTAGATTGACCAGCAGCTTTGCCGGCGATCCACCAAAATTCTGCTCAAGCATGGTCCGGACGCACATTTTTTCCACCCACTCGCGCGAAACAGCCGGCTCAAACACGAATACGCGGCCACCGGTGGTATGGCGCGCCAGCCCTTTTTCTTCCATGATGCGCAGGATGGTCTGCGTGGTTTTGTAGTTTGGCGGCGAGGAAAAACTGGGGTGATGAATGATTTCCTCTATCGTGCCCGACTTCAACTCCCATAATGCGTTCAAGATACGAAGCTCCGCTCGGGTCGGTGGCACGGGATTCTTACGGCTGGTCATAAAGTCAAGTCTTAAGAGCTTAAGCTATGAGATGTCGGGGCAATTGTCAACCGTTCTTTGCAGGCAAATTCAGCTCCGGATAATCGATGCAATGTTGAACAATGCGGCTCGTTCTCGTGCAAGATTTCCTGCATGTACTTTACCGTTGCTTTACAGGCTCTTTACTCCGCTCTTTACCCAAGACGTGAAAATCAGCATCACACACCAGAGATCAACTCACAGACATAAATGCGAGGGATGTGAGCCATGAATCCCTGACGCACTTTCGCTATCCGCCGAGAGCTCAACCACGCTCGGCGTTTCTATGGAGGAAACACATTTTGCAAAGCAAAAAGTTGAATGAAGACCTGATGCGAGCTTCGTTGGCCATCGCGATTCTCTGTTTATTGCTGGTCGGAGCGCGAATGCGCGGCCAGGAAAAAGGAGACCTGACAGTCCACGTGAAGGTGGTAAATGTGCCTGCCACCGTTCGCGATAAGCACGGAAAAATCGTCAACAATCTGACGAAGGATGATTTCGTACTGGAAGAAGACGGTCGCCCGCAAACGCTCCACTATTTCTCCCAGGAGAGCAGTCTTCCTCTCACGCTGGGATTGCTTGTAGATACCAGCATGAGCCAGCGACGAGTATTGGGTCAGGAACGAACGGCAAGTTCCAGCTTTATCGACCAGATGCTGCGTCCGGACAAGGACAAGGCGTTTCTTATCCACTTTGATCACAAAGTGGAACTGGACCAGGATTTAACGGCTTCGCGGGAGAAGCTGCGATCTGCTCTCGATAGCTTGCAGACGCCGCAATTCACGCAAACCAGCGGAAGCAATTCACAAAGCCAGAGTCCAGGCGGCTATCCGGGCCGCCATGGCGGAGGCCACCATAATGGCGCCAGCCACGGCGGAGGCACACTGCTGTATGACGCAGTCTATCTGGCTTCTGACGAACTAATGAAAAAGCAGACCGGACGAAAAGCATTGATCGTTCTTTCTGACGGAGATGACCGCGGCAGCAAAGAGACATTGCGCACCGCCATTGAAACCGCGCAACGCGCAGACACAATTATTTACTCGATCCTATTCAAAGATGACGAAGACCGCTCCTTTGGCGTCGGCTTTGGAGGAATAGGAATGGGCGGCCATCACGGCGGCCCGGGCGGACGGCTGTTTGAGGTTTCCGGAAAGCAGACAGTCGAGAAGATTTACGCTCAGATAGAAGAAGACCTACGCAATCAATACAGCCTGGGATACACGCCGGACAGGACCAATCCGGGCGAAGGCTTTCATAAGATTAGCGTTAAAACAAAAGAAAAGGACCTGGTGGTCCATGCCAGAGAGGAATACTACTGGAACAGTAAATAGCTTCAGATCCAATCAGTAACAGCCGTCCATGTACCAATGAGTTACTGGCTCCGCAGAAACCAACTCTGAAACGCGCTAAAGCATCAGACAATGAACCTGGCCATACTCATTTAATTCTGATGCGATCCGCGATCAAATTCGGCTTGCTATTTTTGTCTCTCTTGACCGTGATCGCAGTGCCGGCGGCCAGAGCTGAGACAGATGATGATTCACCCGCAACGGTGTTGGTATCACCAGAGCAGG
Source organism: Candidatus Angelobacter sp. (assembly GCA_036497985.1). GTDB lineage: Bacteria > Acidobacteriota > Terriglobia > Terriglobales > Acidobacteriaceae > Angelobacter. The sequence goes on from DASXIL010000314.1 coordinate 2,058, forward strand.
GCGAGGCGCTGGCTGCGTTTGCATTACAGTCAGAAAAGCGAATTCACCCCAAGCCGGATTGCTCGCACCTGGTGCATCTGCTCTATGCGCGCGCCGGATTAATCTATCCATACGAAGACTCACGCGTTCTGTACCGCGGCATCAGTGATTTTCAACGCGTAAAAACACCGCAGGCAGGAGACCTGGTCGTGTGGTTGGGCCATGTGGGCATTGTGCTTTCGCCAGAAGAAAAAACATTCCTGAGTTCCGTGCGTTCGGGAATCCTCACCGAATCATGGACAGCTCCGCACTGGCTTCATCGTGGCCGGCCGCGTTTCTACCGGTATCGCATTGATCCTGAAGCGGACATGAATTTGCTAGCGGCGATCATGGGTGACGGTGATCACTCGCAAATTGAAAGCCGGGCTAGTGCGCGCAATGGAACCAGCCCGCAACAGTCCTCCTCCGCGGCCCAGACAACAGCTGAAAATGAAGTAGACGAGTTGCAACCGAAACGCACTGAATCGTCGCCGCAAGATGCCAGCAGTATGGATGAAGGCGGCCATGATTCAGGTTCAATCGTTGCAGTTGTCAGTCAACGCCAAATGCCCAGCAGACGCCAGATTGCGGCGGCAATCCTGGAAAACAGTAAAGCTCATGCTCGCCAATTGATCGAAGGTGAGGTCCTGGATGTCACACGTCCATTTTCTATTTTTAGCCAACTAGAAGTTAAAAGAATAAAAATCAAGCATGAGAGTGGATCGGTAACCCTTGAAGTTAGCGAAATGATGTGTCAGGAAGATGGACGCATCCTGCCGGCAAGAATAGTGGAACACGAGTTCTCAATTTCTCATCGGAGCGATGGCATCTGGGTGATTTCAGACCCACGAGAACGCACGTACCTGGCGGAAGAACAGGCTTTGAAGATATTTGAACGTCAGGCGGAAATTTTTCTGCGTCGCGCTCCCAACAGCAGCAGCACCCGGATTGTGGTGAAAGCCCTGGATCGTCTTTATGATCAACAACCTAGTAAGCCGCAGCAGGCCGCGATCAGATAAACCCGACAACCCCACATACTGCAAATTCCTACTGGTCGCCCAAGTCACTTTTTACGCCGAAGCAGGTAAGTAAAGGTTCTTATCCAGCCACTCTGCCACAGGAGTCTGCAAGGCGAAATGAAGTTTGATCTCTTCGCCATCAAGGGCGCGCCATCGCGACGGATGAGGGTAAGCCTTTCCCTGCGCATTAACAGCGCGAAATTCAACAGAATGATCCTGAATCCGATATTCATTACCAGGGCCGCCGTCCTTTGACGCTATTCTGAGGCTGCGCAGTCCTGAGAGCAC
>DASXIL010000315.1:0-2727 GCA_036497985.1 Candidatus Angelobacter sp.
AGCAGGGGCTGCTACCTGCGGAGTTCGCCATTGTCGGCGTGGCGCGTCGCGATTTGAAGAGCACGTTCGCGTCGGACATGAAAGACGGGATCCTGAAATTCGGCGGTGGTAAAGAAGGCGACAAAAAAATTGACGAGTTCATCGAGAAGGTGGATTACCACGCGATGGACTTTGACGATGACGCCGGCTACGCTGCGCTGAAGGCTCTGCTCGAAAAGATCGACAAAGAACGTGGAACACAAGGCAACCGGCTGTTTTATCTCGCTGTGGCTCCGGAGTATTTTTCCGACATCATCAACCGACTCGGCAAGCATGGCATGGCGCACCCGGAAAAGGGGCATGCGCGGGTCATCATTGAGAAGCCCTTTGGACATGACCTGGAATCGGCGAGAGAGCTGAACGATGAAGTGAACAAGGTATTTGATGAGAACCAGATCTTTCGCATCGACCATTACCTTGGCAAAGAGACAGTGCAGAACGTCCTGGTCTTTCGTTTTGCGAACGGAATCTTTGAGCCGATCTGGAATCGCAACTATATCGATCACATTCAGATCACGGCGGCCGAGAGTATCGGCATTGAAGGCCGAGGGCCGTTTTACGAGAAAGCCGGAGCGCTGCGCGACATTCTGCAGAACCATATGATGGAAGTACTTTCTTTCGTCGCTATGGAGCCTCCGGTATCGTTTGAGGCGAGCGCTGTGCGTAGCGAAAAGTTGAAAGTCTGGCGCGCGATTAAACCTATTTCCATCGACAATACGGTGCGCGGCCAATATGCGCTGGGTACGGTAGATGGCCAACAGGTACAGGGCTACCGCGAAGAAGACCGCGTCGATCCCAATTCAGCGACGGAGACATTTGCTGCGCTCAAGCTGGAGATCGAAAACTGGCGCTGGGCCGGAGTGCCTATTTATTTGCGTGCCGGCAAACGTCTGGCAAAGCGTGTAACAGAGGTCATGATCCAGTTCCGGCTGCCGCCGATGTTGCTTTTTGATAAGCCTGGCACTGGGCCGTGCAATGAGATTCAACCGAATCTGCTGGTGATTCGCATTCAGCCGGATGAAGGAATCTCGCTGCGCTTTGGCGCCAAGGTTCCGGGGCCGGAGACGAATGTGTGCCCGGTGGTCATGGATTTCCAATACGCTTCAGCGTTCGGCATGAACTCTGCAAATGGCTATGAACGGCTTCTGCTAGACGCGATGCTGGGCGATCAGACCCTGTTTGCCCACCGCGATGGCGTGGAGGCAACCTGGGCGCTATATACGCCGGTTCTGGAAGCATGGGCAAAGTCAAAGCCGAGAGATTTTCCGAACTATGTCAGCGGCTCATGGGGACCAAAAGCTGCCGATGGGTTGATTAGGCGTGATGGGAGAGAGTGGCACAAGATTTAGAAATATATTTGTGATTTTCCGTCTTGTCGCAACACCGCGACAATACGGAGAATCCCCGATCCAGTCGGATGACAAGTTAGTCAGGGAATTTGGCGATGGCGAAAAAGATAGCAGTCGAATATCGCGTGTATGACGGGCCAGATGCTCTGGCCTACGCAGCGGCGGAACATTTCCTGGAACAGGCGCAGCAGGCTGTTGCAGCCCGAGGCAAGGCGCGCGTTGCCGTCTCAGGTGGCAGCACGCCGAAGCGCACCTTTGCGTTGCTGGCCAATCCACGGGAAAAATTTTTGAAAGTGATGCCGTGGCAACAGCTGGAACTGTTTTTTGTCGATGAGCGTACGGTGCCTCCAGACGATAAGGACAGCAACTACCGGATGACGCGCGAAGCGATGCTGGATAAAGTTCCGCTCAAGCCGGAGCAGGTGTTCCGCATCGAGGGCGAGCTGAAGCCGGAAGAAGCGGCAGCGCGCTACGAGACAACGATTCGCAATCAGTTTCGACTGGAGGGCGCGGAAGTTCCTCGCTTTGATGTGCTGCAACTAGGCATGGGCGATGATGGACACACAGCGTCGATCTTTCCGCACACGGCTGCGATTCACGAACTGGGGCGCATTGCGTATGCGAACCAGGTTCCGCAGAAAGACACGTGGCGCGTCACGCTAACCTGGCCGGTCATTGTAGAGGCGAGCGATGTTTTCTTTCTAATTGGCGGCAAGGATAAGGCGGATCCGTTGCATCGTGTGCTACAGGGGCCCTATGATCCTGAGACGCTGCCATCGCAGCTGATTCAACCGAAGAACGGCAAGCTGCTGTTGTTGCTGGACAAGGATGCGGCGGCCCTGCTTCCTCCGCCGGATGCGAGCGGAGTGGGAAGACTGGAGATTGCACGATGATTCTCGCCGGGGATGTGGGCGGAACAAAAGTCCACTTGGCGCTTTATGGATTTGAACAGGGCGAGCTGACGCACGTTCGCGATGAGAAATTTCCAGCGCAGGAATATAACGGGCTCGATGTGGTGGCGAAGAAGTTTCTCGCCGAAAGCGGTAACCCTGAAGTGACTGCAGCATGTTTTGGCGTGCCTGGCCCGGTGAGGCATGGCAGGCTGAAGCTGACGAATCTGCCATGGGTGCTCGATTGCGCAGAGTTATCCCAGGGGTTGGGGATTCAGCACCTTTTCCTCATCAACGATCTCGAAGCCAATGGCTATGGCATTGCCGAGCTGCATGCCGACCAGATCCACGTGCTGAGTGAAGGCGATACCAGCGCCGTGGGCAACCGCGGACTGGTTTCAGCCGGGACAGGACTCGGACAAGCAATTTTGGTTTGGAATGGCAAGATG
>DASXIL010000316.1:0-4831 GCA_036497985.1 Candidatus Angelobacter sp.
ATAGATTTTGGAAAATAAAGGAGCTACATCCAGCATGCCAGCAACCGGTGAACTGATAAGAATGATGAATTACGTGGACGACATTGCCGCCACGCTACGCCGCATTGTGGTGGGAATTTCCACCATGACCCCGGAAGAACGCAAACGGCTGGCCGACTACATGCGCAACTCCGACCCCAGCTTCATGAAAACCCTGGAGAGCCTGGACAAAGGCTAAATGGGCGAAGTCCGGACCATCGCGGTCATTGGCGCCGGAGCCATTGGCCGTGGAATCGCTTATGCCGCTGCGCTGGGCGGCTATCGTACGATCCTGGAAGATATTCTGCCTTCCAGCTTGCGCACCGCCGCCACTGAACTGCGCGAGCATCTGGCCCGTGCCGCCGATCTTGGGACAGTCAGCAAACCTGAGGCGCTGGCTGCTTTCAATCGCCTGGAATACGCTTCCACGGTTGAACACGCCGCACGTGAGGCCGATCTGGTGCTTGAAGCGGTCCCGGACGAACTGGAATCCAAGATTGAAATCTTTACGCTGCTCGATAAAATCTGCCGTCCACAAACCATTCTGGTATCGAACACCACGGTTCTCAGCGTGACCGAAATTGCTTCCGTGACTTATCGCGCGGCCAGGATCGCGGGCATGCGCTTTGGCAATCCCGTTTTCAGCAGCAAAAATTTAGAAATCGTGCGCGCCCAGCTTACCGATGACGAAACCATTGCCGCGTGTACTGAAGTCGGCAGGCGCATGGGCAAGCAAGTGACGGTGATTGCGGAAGGCAGTCTTTAAACTTCTGCAAGCGCGCTGCTGCAGCTACGTCTTGCGCCGCATCAATCGCAGGTCCGATAGATAAATATCCAGCGGGCTCAAGCCAGCCACGCTGCGCTGCTCGCCGCCTGCGGACTCGGTTTTATCCAGCCGCAATTCCTGGCGATTGAGCTTATCGGCCACAGTAGCAATTCGCCGCCGCAAATATTTAAGATCACATGGCCTTGTGACGTAATCATTCGCGCCGGCTTCATATCCTGTCTGGATTTCTTCCGGCTGCTCGGTCCCGGTAATCAGCACCACATACGGGGCTTGGGCGGTGGTCTGCGTCCGCAGCCATCGGCAAAGCTCAATGCCGTTCAGCTTTGGCAGGTCCCAGTCCAGCAGGCAAACATCAATGGTGCGGGTACGCAGCAATTCGCGCGCATTTTCTCCATCCACGGCGGAAACCAGTTGATAGCCCCACTGGACCACCGAGCGCTCCAGCGTCATACGGGTGAGCAAATCGTCTTCAGCAACTAGAATTGTGAGGGTCTTCATACTTACCTTACTGATCCGCTAAAGTAAGCTGACTGTACCAAACTGCACACACGGATTACGAGATTACCTCGGTTTTTCACATTCCCAAAATGGGAACTATCAAACCAGCAATTTCACACTCGTACGCCGCTAAATCCGCACTTTTTTGCACACTAGACACCTAGTTTCCCGCCGGCTTGCTGCCCATCCCAGGCAGGGGCAGACGGCCATCCGCGCCGCTGGTCAACGCTACAAACTGCGGGTCTTTATACAGCGACGCAAACACCGCATCCACGCGCGCTTCCATCATCTCTTTGCTTCGGACCTGCTGATACCGCTCATACTCAAAGAAGTGGCGTTTCAGCAATGACAGGGCTTTTTCTTTCTGGCCCAGCTGCGCATAGATCGCCGCTAGATTGTAAGAAGCGCACAGAATCGCCTCATTGTCTTTGGCGATTTTCAACGCTTCGTCGCCATGACCGTTGCCGGACATAAAGGCCGCGGCAAAAATCAGGTTAAAAGGCTCCTGCGGATCCAGCGCCAGCGCCTGCCGGGTGTATTCGTCGGCCTTCACTTTGTCGCCTTCAGAATTCCAATAGACGGCCAGGTTGCGGTAAGCCAGCGCCAGCGGAAATTCCTGGGTTGAAGCTTCCATCAATCCAAGGCCTTTCTTAAAGTCGCCTTCATGGATCGTCATCTTGCCCAGCCCATGCAGCGCCACGGCGCGCGACAGCGGATCAGCCGGCATGGCCAGGATCGCATTGAAGGTCTGTCGCGCTTTGTCCCATTCGCCCGTGTGGTGCCGGTATAGCTCGCCCAGGTAGCGCAGCGGCGTGGGATCGTTGGGATCAAGGTTGTGCGCAGCCGTGTAATACTTCTGCGCCAGCGTGTACTTGGCGTCATTCTCCGCAATCATGCCCATCGACATCGTTTTCTGTATCCTGGCGCTCACCGCCGGATCAAAATTCGGGCCATCGGGCATCGCGTCGGCGTTCAGGTCGGTCACGCCCAGTTTTTTCAGCTCTTTTACCGCGTCTTTGGCTTTGCCGGGGAACATGCATTTTTGCTCCGCCACCTGTTTCAGTTCGGCAATGGCCGCCTGATTGTCGCCGGCTTTGGCTTTGGCCTTGGCGGCTTCCATCTTCTCTTTCACCGCCGACTCGCGCTTCTTCATCTCGCTTTCCACCAGCTTTTCCAGATCGCCGACCTTAAGCTTGCCATCTTTGTTTTCAAGCTTGTTCACCACCGTGCCATCGGCCTGTACCAGCAGCGCCACCGGCAGTTTCCCGTCCGGGACATACTTCTGCCCCAGCGTGCTCTGCACATCCACAATTCCCATAGTCACGCATTGCTGGGAATAAAGCTGCAGCGTGCGCGACTCACGCAGGCTTGAGCGCTCAACCTCTTGTTTGCCGGTGGGAAACCAATACACCGCCAGGCCTTCTTTCACCGGCTCCTGCGGCGTAATCAGCTTCCACGGCACCTGATAGGTCTGTTGGCTGGACCCTCCGCCCATGCCGCCCATGCCTCCGCCACCGCCGCCGCCGCACGTGGCCCACGTTTGCGGGACGAGTAAAACATAGACCATCAGAAGGCACACGATGCGTTGCAGCAGAGAGGTTTTCATGCGGGAATTATACTCCAGCGCTGCTGGACGGCCCGCGCTTTCCTTGTCCTTCCCTGGGACGAGATGCATGCTTGGTTTTCCTCCGCTCATTCGCGTTTCTCCATGCCTCAGTAGTCTGGTCTTTAGTTCTTCCGATCACGGCGATTCCGCGCGATCACGGCGATTACGGCGATCTCTTATATGTCTCTGCGCCTCCGCGGTGGATTTTAGTTTTCCCCATTTCCCGATCTTGATTCTCCTCCGTGTCTCCGTGGTGGATTCTTCCTGATCAGTGCTATCAGTGTTGATCAGTGGTAATGTTTTTTGGTTTTCCTCCGTGTTCCTTTGTGTCCTCTGTGGTTCAAGCTTTTGTTTTGTCCCCCGCCTGTGCCAGGTCATGGTTTTCAGCTCCAGCACTTCCAGCGGACATTCCGGCCAGTTATGTTTCCAGCACACAATCAAATCGGCCCCATCCACCGGATGCAGGTGCAGTAGAAAATTTCTGCTCTCGTATTCAAATTCAATCCGTGTCGGCTGGCAGCGCTCGGGCTCAATCTCGCGCATCGCTTCGCAGTCCGGAAAAGCCTGTTGCACCCGGGTAATGGCAAAGCCCTGTTCGCGTGCTACAGCTCCAAACAGGACCATCACTCCCGCTTCATTCGTCGGGGCATAAACCAGCGGTGAGGCCGTCATCATCGGCAACCCATAAACCGGCTGGTTGGGTGCGGCTCGTCTTCCATACAGCAGGTTTTTCGCCTGTGCGGACGTCCGTTCGGGAGACAGTGCCACCTTCAGTGCGGCCTCCGCAATGTCCATTACGTCCTGCCACTCGTCTTCCAGGTTCATCTCTCTGGCATAGCTCAGCAGTCCTGCCGGTACGCGCGGCCAGCCCCCGTAATGCCGCACCAGGGCTTTGGTCGTGTATTTTCCATGCGCCGCGTAATCCAGCATTGAAGGTATCTTGCTCACCTTCCGCGTCACCAGCGCCCAATCCATGAACAGCTCGCTCATGGTGATCTTGTAACCGCATCCATGGCGCTCCAGCCCGCACGCTTCCAGTGCATTCACGTAGGATCCAAAGTTCTTATGCAGTCTGAATATGCTGATTTCGGTCTTTTCCAGCAGTTCGGCCCGGCTGGGAACATATCCCAGGTCTTGGGCACATTTCTGTATTGCGGCAATAATCTCGTCTCTGCTCACAGTCTTCTCCTGTCAACAAGCTCGTTAGGGGGTTGAGGGCCCAACATCCTCAAGGGGTCGTGAGGATGCAAGTTGCTGAAACACAAGGCCAAGGGCTAAGGGCCAAAAGCTATGTACTCGTGTCTGTTTGCAGAGACGTTACTAAGGCTGACGAAAGGATGTTAGCGGGGTATTTCGCGGCTGCTCTCATGGCGAGGGCTCTCTTTTCTTTGATTTTCACACCAGGCCAGTTCCTCTGAACTTGCTGCTGGCCAAGAGGCTCCGCGGTGCCGCGACCGACGATAACCTTAAGCGCATATTAAGCGAAAAAAAATTAGGAGTCAATAGGTAGAAGAAAATTTTAAAAGTTATCAGACATAGTCAAGTAGACATAATTATCGCGTTCAACTCTTGCGCTGAATCGCGACATGCTATCCCGAATCCCAACGGGGCGAGCCTTGGTGAGGCCCCAGCTCGGGACCCCCAAACACACGCAGTTTTCGCATGCTGTCCATCAAGCCCGCCGGCTTTTCAGCCGTATCTTCTTGGGCCTAAAAAGTGGCTGAGTTTTTGGCAGGAATCCGTTGTTTTCCACATATTCACCGGTATGGTGAATTGCGGTGCGTGCTATAATCTGCCATTGAGTGAGACCCTGAGCGTGATACGAGGCGCAAAAAGAAAAGAAAAAACGACCCTGCCACCAACTTCCTCGGTCCGGGCCACCATTAGCTTCCCCTCGGACATTTATCACACATTGGAGGATA
>DASXIL010000317.1:0-5093 GCA_036497985.1 Candidatus Angelobacter sp.
GTTTGGCCGGGGTCTTGCTCTAAGTGTTTTAGCTAAGTTTTTTGGCATTGATCAGGAACAAACTGAAAGTACTTGCATCCCCTGGAAATCTCTTGCAATGTTTGACGGATAGACGAGTTATCGCGACTTAAAAAATAATAATGACGACAACAACAGCTACGCTCAACCTGGATGAGGTTGCCGAATTCTGGCGCATTGCGCGGCGGCTGTACTCCGTCTATATCGAACTGGATCACACCTTTGAGCTGGATGTGCCTACCTGTCCTGAGCTTGAAGATGCCGCGGACAGCCCCCAAGCCGAAGCTCGCGAACGTGTACTGCAATGGTTTGAGCAGATTGATGGTCACGTGCAGGTCTGGCAACTACGGCAGCTGCTGCAAAGCACCAGCCTGCAGAATGAAGAGAACCTCCGTTACCTGATCGTTCGCCACCTGAACAAGAAGCAGAAGAGCGAAGCGGACAAAGACAAGATTGATTTCTTGCTGGTGCAATACTTCGCCCATTGCGCACCGCATGGGCTGGCGGAGACAGCGCTTGCGGAAGTGGCCCGCGTGCTGGAGCCTGCTATGGGTAAGTCGCCCAAAACTTTTCCCGATTGGGCTTCAAGTCTCGACGCCAAGCTGGCTAAACTGAATGAATCCAACAGCCTGGAAGAGCTGCAGAATTCCGGCGCGCTTCAGGAAGTCCGCGAGTTGAAGCTTGCTGTTGGCGATGATTATTTCGAGCCCGGTTTCCTGGTAGCTTTTACACGCTTCAATTTCCTGGCTCGACGCGCGTTTTTCCGCGCCATGCATCTTGATCTGCATGCCATTCGTGAGTCTGTCAACGAATTGGAGCGGCTGGGATTTGCCAGCGTGGATTGCCGCGATGCTGGTTTGACGGAAAGCGAATCGCTGGAGCAGGTTCGGCACGTTGTTCACCAATGGAAGACACCTTTCCGCGCGCCCTATTCTGGCGGTTCGTCGTTTCTGCAACTGATTCTTTTGCGGCACTGTTTGCAGCACGCTCTGGAAACAGCGGACCGCAAAGCGCCAATTCCTGCGCCTGAAGCATCGTCCAATGCGCCCCAGCAGGCCGTACCGACCCAGAAGCCAGTTGCGGCTGCGACCGTAGTTGCCAAACAACCTGACAATCAACCTGCGGCGTCGGCGGTCACCAAGGAAAAGCAACCGGTTGCCGCCGCTGAAGCCGTCCCTTTGGATGTGATATCGCGGCCCGCGCACAGCAACGCTGAGACTTCTGCCAGTCCGGATGAGCTTACCGATGAAGATAACTACCTTACCCGCTGCGTTGTCGATATTGCTGAACAACTAAAGTCGGTGCCGGCAAAGAATTTCCCGGCTGTCACGCCAATTGTCCTGGGCGGCTGTAAGCTCTTAATTGCCACCTGGGAGGCACAGGCTTTTGTGCAAGATGATGAGACGTCCAAGGCATTGCAGCGCACCGTCGCGGCCCGCACGATCTTGCATGTTTGCGTGGAACGCCACAAGAAGAACGAACCCACCGACCTTGCCGCCGCCATGGACATTGCCCGGGGCCAGGTGGAAGAAATGAAACAGCACGTAGAAGCCGCCAAAGAAGCCAAGAACATTGATGCGGCTGTGAACCTGGCGGCAACCAGCAAACGCCTCCTGTCATTGATCGCCGAATGCGAAAAGGCGGGATAGAAACCTTTGGAGTTCAGGCGGCAGAAACTCCGCCCGGCTGAGAATTCGTCTCAGGGTGAGACAGGGCGATCCTCTTACAAGACTATTGCCAATTCAGTAATGCAGGCCATCACCCTTTCCAACACATTGATAATAAAATACTTGCCATCTTTTTTGGATTCCCGCCCAGCCCCCGCAACTTGGCTGCGCAATTGCAATACCTATATGGATACCAAAGAACAGGGGTTCGTCTGTTTTGACCAAGATTCTCATAGTCGATGATTCGCCGGCCGAGGTCAGGCTCATGCAGTCCGTTCTTGACCGGGCAGGGTACATGTCGGTTTCGGTTCACGATCCTATGCGCCTGGAGCAGACGATCGACATTGAGCGCCCTAACTTGATCTTGATGGACGTGGTAATGCCCCAGCGCAATGGTTTCCAGGCGTGCCGCGAACTGAAAGGCAACGCCGACTATGCGCGCATTCCGGTGATCATGGTGAGTTCCAAGAACACTGAGAGTGACAAGTTCTGGGCCAAGCAGCAGGGGGCTGACGGCTACGTGGTGAAGCCGTTTACCAATGAAGAGCTTTTGGGGACTGTGCGCAATCTGGTAGGGAAAAGTTAATGCCAGAAGAGCAACAACAACTCGAGCCACTTTCTCCGGATGCTGAGCAGCTTGAACTGCTGCCCCAGGCGGAGCCGGAACGGCAGTATTGCCTGTTCCGCGCCGGACGCGAGCGCTTCTGCTTTTCCGTGCTCGATGTGGAAGAAGTTGTTGAATGGCCGAACCTGACCAAAGTCCCGCTGGCGCCCGCATTTTTGATGGGCATTTTCAACCTCCGCGGCTCGATTGTGCCGGTAGTGGATATCGCATTGACGGAAGGCCGCCGCCCGGATCTGCACCCCAAGCACGTGGTGGTAGCCAGTTTGAAGGGTGAAGGCGACAACGACGATCTGCGGATAGGAATTGCGGCAGACGAAGTGATTGGCACGTGCAGCACTTCTGAGCCGCTGCTGGTGGACGAAGCGCCCAGTGAGATGCCGCATTGTTGCGGCATGTTGCGGCATGAAGATCGCATGGCGCTGGCATTGAACTTGAAGAAATTGACTGAGACGTTTCCCGTCCCGGTGATTTGAAAGTGATTTGCCGCCAAAAAAGCGGTGGAAGAAATGAGGGCGAGGCCGATTAGGACGCCGAGCCCGCTGCAACAAGCGCTGACATGCTCCACGGGTAGAAGATCCCGAGCGGTGTGGAGCGAAGCGACAGGAATTATTAGAGCGACAGGAGTAATAGTTATGAAAGGTCGTTTGAACTCGACCCTATGGGCGATGGTGATTGGCGACGTGGTCGCGCTGTTTGTGGTCTTGTGGCTGGCGTACAGCGCCGGCGAGCAAGGCAAACTGCCGATTACCGACTTTGGCGGTCTGGGGCAGGGCTCCGGTCTGAAGCTGTTGTTTGCGTTCGTCATCGCCGCCGGCGCCGGCTTGTTAACTTTTATCACGATTGGCAACCGCGTGCTGATTCCGGTGAAGCGGCTTTCAGATTTTGCCGAGCGCTTTGCCCAAGGCGATTACCGCACGCGAGCCACGGTTGATTCCGCGGATGACTTCGGCTTCATCGCCGAACAGCTGAACCGTGCCGCCGAGAATTCCTCCCGCGCCGTCTTCAACCAGGAAGCCCAGGAAAACCTGCAGAAGAGCGTGACTGAATTCCTGACCATCGTGAGCCAGATTGCGCGCGGCGACCTGACGCTGCGCGGTCGCGTGAGCAATGACGCGCTGGGCAACGTGGTCGATTCCGTCAACTACATGCTCGATAACTTTGCCAAGGTGCTGGAGCGCGTGCGCAAGGCCGCTATTGACGTGCAGTCCAGCGCCAACGAGATCCTGATCGCGTCGGAAGAAATGTCCACCGGCGCCATCCAGCAGGACCAGGAAATTACTAATACGTCGTCTGCAGTGGAGCAGCTTACGGTCTCGATGAAGCAGGTTTCAAACAACGCCGAGGCGAGCGCTGAAGCGGCGCGCCGCGCGCTGGATGCCGCCGAACAGGGCAACCGCTCTGTGCGAGACACGCTGGAAGGCATGCAGCGCATCCGTTCGTCGGTGCAGGCGACGGCCAAACGCATCAAGGCGCTAGGCGACCGCTCGCTGGAAATTTCCGAAATCGTCAACGTGATTAATGACATTACCGAGCAAACCAACCTGCTGGCGCTGAACGCAGCAATTGAAGCGGCACGTGCGGGTGAGGCAGGACGCGGATTTGCCGTAGTTGCGGACGAAGTCCGCAAACTGGCTGAACACTCACGCGCTGCGACGAAAGACATTGCCGCGCTGATCAAGGCCATCCAGGCCGAGACAAATGATGCCGTGATCGTAATGGAAGAGGGCACCAAAGAAGTGGAAATCGGCGCCAAGCTGGCTGACCAGGCCGGTCGCGCGCTGGACGCAATTTCCACCGTTGTGCGCCAGTCGGCTGAGCTGGTGCAGGAAATCTCTCTGGCCTCCAAACAGCAGGTGCGCGGCACGGAAGGTGTGGCCAACGCAATGCAAATTATCTCTAACATCACCCGTCAGACTTCACAGGGAGCGCGACAGACTTCGCGCACGGTGGAACAGCTGGTGCACATGTCAGAGCAGCTCAATGAAGCGCTATCGCAATTCCGCGTAGTTGCTGCCAACCAGAACGCGCTGCCTAGTGAGGCGCGTCCGGAACTGGTAAGCGCGGCAGCGGCAATGTCACGTCGTTAATTTCGTTAGGTCCAGGGGTGAGGAAGACATGGCAGGGGTAGTGACCGTTAGCGAACACGAATTGAGCGAGATACGCGGCTTGATTGAAACGCGCTCGGGAATCCATTTTGACGATTCGCGCGAACGCTTTTTCTCCACTCGCGTAGTTGAGCACGTTGAGTCCAGAAAGCTGACGCATGGCACCGACTTGATCCGACTGATCAAGAATTCCAATGTTGAATATGACTCTCTGTTGCAGCGCCTGTTGACGCAGGAGACCTCATTCTTCCGCTACCCGTCGCTGTTTGAAGCGCTGGAGAAAAAGGTCCTGCCGGACCTGCACATGAAGAAATTCTGGGAAAGCCCGCGCTCGCTGCGCATATGGAGCGCCGGATGCGCCACCGGAGAAGAGGCGTACAGCATCGCTATGACTGTAGCCGACGCGATTGAGTTTGCCGATGCTTGGAACATCCATATCCTGGCCACCGATGTAAGCCGCGATGCTCTGGACCACGCTGACCACGGCTTGTACGGGCCGCGCGACCTGGAAACGGTTGCGCCGCGCCAGCGTGAGCAATATTTTTCCCGTGCCGGCGACCATTATCTGGTCCGGCCACGCATTCGCAACCTGGTTACATTCGCGCCCATGAATCTTGCCCAGGTCGTCTATATGGGCAAGTTTGACTGCATCTTCTGCATGAATGTGCTGATTTATTT
>DASXIL010000318.1:0-7367 GCA_036497985.1 Candidatus Angelobacter sp.
GGTTTTGGCTCGCATTTCAGGAAGTTATCCTTACGCGCCCGCCATCTGCCTTAGCCGATCATTGGCGAAGTATTGCGCCTGCCCTTCTTCAATGGCTTTCAAAATAATATCGGCCACAAATTCCGGCGTGTCGCCTGAGGCGTAACTAGAAGCGGGACCGCCGCCGGCGGGATTGCCCATCCGGTTTTTGCCGAAATTGGTTGCAGTAATAAACGGATAGACCTCGCTCACAACGATTTTGTCTTTTTCCAGTTCTACGCGTGCGGTCAGGGTGAAGCCGAGCAGCGCCCGCTTGGAAGACGAATAGACGCTGTATTGAGGAATGGTCATGAAGGCCGTGCCGGAGTTTACGCTCACAATGCTGCCGCCGTCCTGGGCACGCATGATGGGAATCACAGCCTGCATGGCGACGATGGGGCCGAGCACGTTGAGATGAAAGATCTCATCAAATAACTCCGGCTCAATCTCTTCCACCGCGGCGGCATAGCTGCGTCCGGCGTTGTTAATGAGACCGTCGATGCGCCCGTAATGCTGATGGATTTTCTGCACCGCCTGCCGCACTCCGGCAAAGTCCGTCATATCTGCAACGATGGGAAAGCTGCCGGGGAGCCGCGCTGAAAGTTCGTCGAGAGCATCTTTACTGCGCGCCAGTAAAGCCACTTTTCCGCCATGCTCTGTGAGGGCGACTGCCGTTGAGAGCCCAATGCCAGATGATGCGCCGGTAACGAGAAAGACATGGTCTTTGATTTGCATGTGCCGATCTCTAGGATGAATGTGGCGGAGCTTTTTACTCCAGTCATGAGGATATCAAGAGACGAATGAGAAATGCTCGATGTTGCCTGTTTTTCCGCATTGATAAAAAATTCAGCCGTCCCTGGCGGGACTTTGTTTCGCTTCTTATCGTTTACCCGGCACGTATTCCTCATCCCGGCCAGCCGGGACTCGGAAATGTACCGGGCTATTTTCATCCGCACCTGGCGGCGCTGGGAGTTATGTTATGGATGTATAAGGCCGGACACGATCAATCTAAATATCACTAAGTTTACAAAGTTACAGGTTCTAGCAGGATCTAGCGTTCTCAAGCACAAGGTCCTTGGTCCTACCTCGCAAACTCCGCCCATTCACGCCAAACCGGGCGCGAATGGGTCCCGAAACGCTTGCTCACTTACGAACCTCAGGTGGCGAATTTAGTAGTGGGTGAAATCGATTTCCAAAATAGCCTCTACCAAAGTCCACATTGTAATCCTTGAGACCAGCGGAGCCGATTCCTCGGGCCCTCACTGAAACTGCGACGAAGATTTCAGCAGCGATGACGGTTCCGGCCCCCTCGGAACAGCAGGTGGTTGTGTTGGCGTAGTCATCGGTCTATGCAGTTTGTCAGCCCGAGACGACACCCGAAAAACTGAGCACGTCAAGAGAACTCCCTGACGCTGTATGACAGAAATATGCACCTTCGGGGTCCTTCGACTTACGCTCATCTCGGCTTTACCGAGACTCGCGCGGCGCTCAGGATGACAGGGTAAGGTTTTTTTTGCCAACCTGACGAAAGGGACAAGTACGCCAAGCATAATGATTGTTGGCCATTTGGACATTGAACCATGTTAAGCAGAGGGTCGCAAAAGACATGACCTATCCTACTGAACTAGTTCGCGCGTGATTACCGGCATGAATTGCGCTAGAGTGGGGCAGCGCGTGAAATAGCCATTAGCTCTTAGCCATTAGCTCTTAGCTGAAAAGTGATGGGCTGCGCCCGATCTAGATCGTTCGGCTCCCGGTTACACCGCTCGCTCACGATGCCAAGGTGAGGCGGCGTAGAACACGCTACCCTACGCCAAATGGAGGCCCAACCTCTGAAACCCGCGCCAATCTGGGATGGCCTGGGATGACATCTCTGAAGTCTACGCCAATCTGGGATGCCCAGGGGAGGGGTGCCTATCGCCGAAATCGCCGTCATCGCACGTAATCCCCGAGATCGGAAAACCCGAACCGATTGGGATTGGGTCACGCCTGGGTCACCCAAGCGTCACCCAAGGGCCACCCAAGCGTCGATTTGCGAAAGTGTTTTTGTTTGCAACAGAATTGTAAAAAGGCCGGGTGGGGGTGGGAAGATCGCCGTGATCGCACGTGATCGCCGACATCGCGCATAATCGGAAAACCGAAAACCTACCACTGAATGAACACTGATCAGCGTGAACAGGTCGGTTGATCAAGCCCGGGATTGAATCGCGTAAGTTCTTTGTAAATGCTAATTGGGGTGGAGGGGGAGGATACCGCCGGCCAAAATCCACAGGCTCATATGTGCTTAGGTGAATGTATTTGTTTTTTATTCTCTATATGTGATATCTTCGCTATGTCATGCCGGGCGCCACTCCAGTAGCGGAACAGGTCAATTGGCTCTTTCTGGACATGAATTCGTACTTTGCCTCGGTGGAACAACAGGTCAAACCAGACTTGCGCGGGAAGCCTACTGCAGTCGTTACAGTCGATGCGGATTCCACTGTCTGCATAGCTGCCAGCTACGAGGCCAAGGCATTCGGCGTGACCACCGGAACCGCATTGGGCGAAGCACGGAAGAAATGTCCCGGCCTGAATGTGGTGGTGGCCCGGCATGAGATTTACGTTGAATATCACGAAAAGATCAAAGAGGCAGTGGAGCAAAACTGCCTTCATATTTCCAAGGTCGTATCCGTTGATGAGATGGAGTGCCGGCTTGGCGGACGTGACAGGCAAATCTCCAATGCCCAGGAACTGGCTCGCCAGGTAAAGCAAGCCATTTATTCCGTTGGAGAAATGCTGCATTGTTCCGTTGGGTTGGCGCCAAACCGTTTTTTGGCCAAGATTGCTTCCAACATGAAGAAACCAGATGGCCTGGTGACGATCACTGCTAGCCAACTTCCGCAGGTACTACTCAGGCTGAAGCCGCGCGATCTGCCCGGAATTGGGCACAACATGGAACAGCGCCTGCTTAGCCACGGCATTGCAACCATGGAACAACTCTGGCGTCTTGATATAGACCAGATGACGCAGCTTTGGGGCGGCGTGCTTGGAACACGTTTCTGGCTGAAGCTGCGCGGAAGCGACTTTGATGAGCGCGAATCGCAAAAAACCAGCATCAGTCATCAGCACGTGCTGCCGCCCGATCTGCGCACCAGAGAGCAGGCCTGTGCCGTCGGCAAGAAGCTGCTGCATAAAGCTGCTGTCCGTTTGCGCCAGCACAAGCTCTGGACCAGCGCGATGGTTATCTATGTCTTGTTTTCCAAGGACCGGAATTCGAAGGGTGGAGATTCCAAAGGCTACTGGATGCACCATGACCGCCCGGTATGGGAAGCCAGTTTGCGCTTCCCTGCCTGCCAGGACACGATAACCCTGGTGAACGTTTTTCAAGATGCATGGAAAGACTGCCCGAAACGCCGTCCGGTGATGGTGAGCGTGGCGCTGGTAGATCTGATTCCAGAAAACATGCGGAACATGGCCCTTTTTGATGAGATGTATGGAGAGAAAAGGTTTGATCGGCTTGCCGAGATCATGGACAGAATCAACGCAAAATATGGTTCCACAACTTTGTATCTAGGAGGAATTCACGACGTACGGACGGCTGCGCCACCCAGAATCGCATTCAAGAGTATTCCGGATATGAATTTGAAATAGGAGCAGGCGCTTCACGCCGCACTTATTGCATCGGTTGCCCCGCCGCCAGCACGCCTTTGGCAGTTGCCCACGGATGGCCTTCAATTTTGAAGAATCCGTTTTTCACCATGGGATCTTCCGCTTCCAGTTTCATGGCCTCGTCCATCGGAACGGAATAAATGAAGATCCCTTTGAGTTCGCCATCGTCGTGGAAAGGGCCGGCCAAGGCAAGCTTCCCTTGCTCATCAGGCCCATGAGGTAAGGCAGGTGCTGCTTCACGACATCCTGAAGCACGGGAGATTTAGGGTCCCACTTGTCACCTTGATGGACCAGCAGCAGGGAATATTTTTCCAGCGTAGTGGGCGTATCGGTTTCATGGATGCCTTGCGGCCGGATCATCCAGGGACCGCGGACCTCAGCCTGAAGACGTCCGGCCTTGATTGCCGGATCAGAGTTGGCCCATTCTTTGGCCTGATCGAGCGAAGCGGCTTTCATAACAAAGATGCCGCGGAGCACGTCGTTGTCCATGAATGGCCCGGCGATGACCAGTTTGTGCTCTTCATACAGCTTGCGGATATTTGCCATGTGCGCTTCTTGAAGCTTGTCGCCATCTTCTTTGCTCATTTGTGGCGCATTGGCCGGACGTTTCAGAAGAACAAAGAAAAACTGGATTGCAGGCTGGCTTGGCGCAGTTGCGTTCTCTTTCTGGCTGTTGGCAGATGCGCTGGTAGCAGCCGACTGCGCCACCACCATGCCTGTAAGAAGCGCGAATACCGTGACAAGGATGAAAAATGACTGTTTCATACGATATTGAGGATACGCCATATTGTTCATGCTCTCTCCTCCAAAGTGCTTCCTCAATGATGGATTACCCACTTTTGCGGGAACCTTTATCTTGTACGTCGAAAAAGCTGCAAAGATCTCATTTGCTGAGTTCAGCAGCGGTCCTACTCAGGCAGGTGAAAGGGAGAGTTTGTTATAATAAGGTTCCTTTTTCTCCCATCCGGCGTTCTGCGCTCGTGGGTGCAAACAGGCCCAGAGCGGAAGTGGTGGAACTGGCAGACACACCATCTTGAGGGGGTGGCGCCGAAAGGCGTGGGGGTTCAAATCCCCCCTTCCGCACCAAGTTTTGAAAGGACTTTTCAATAAACAGATGATCAGCGTTTTAATAACTATTGTTCATGTAATTGTTTGCGCGGTATTGATTGTGGTAGTGCTGCTGCAACACGGCAAGAGCGCAGATATCGCTGCTACCTTTGGCGGTATGGGTAGCCAGACCGCATTCGGCCCGCGCGGCACGGCCACTGTCTTTTCCCGCCTCACCACCTGGTGTGCCATTATCTTCATGCTTACGTCAATGGCGCTGACTTATATCACTAGCGTGCGTGGTTCATCTTCAGTAATGGACAGGGTCCCAACACCGGTGGAAACGCCGAAGAAGTAGCGCGACAAAATCATCGAATTGAATTCGATAGAGAAAAAGGGCCGCCCCGAGCGGCCTGTTTTCGTCAACCCACTCGCGTAAGGAATCGGGAATAGAGCGTGCCGGAAATCTATTTCGGATCAGTGTCATCCGTGATCATCAGTGGTAGGCTTTTCTCATGATCCATAAAATATTTCCTGTCGGCCCACTGCAGTGTAACTGTTCTGTTATTGGCGACGAGAAAACGCACGAAGCCATGGTGATCGATCCCGGTGACCAGATTGAAGGAATTCTGGACATACTGCGCCAGGAAAAACTCACGCTCAAGCAGATTGTGATTACCCATGCGCATATTGATCACGTAGGCGGCGCAATGAAGCTCAAAGCGGCAACCGGCGCTCCCATTCTGATGAACCAGAACGATCATGCCTTATTGAAGATGCTGGATATGCAGGCAGCTTGGGTGGGCATGCGACCGCCCGGCGACGTTCAGGTGGATGAGGCGATTGGCCAGGGGCGCGTGCTGAAGATCGGCGAGATATCTTCCAACGTAATCCACACGCCGGGACACACAGAAGGCAGCATCTGCGTTTATTTTCCAGCAGAGAAAAAACTGATCGCCGGGGACACGCTCTTTGCCGGCAGCATTGGCCGCACTGACCTGCCCGGTGGATCCATGGATAAAATCATGCGCTCACTGCATACGCAGGTGTTGGCGCTGCCCGACGAGACAGAAGTCGTGCCCGGCCATGGACCGACAACGACCATTGGCGAAGAGCGCGAGACGAATCCGTTTTTGCAGAAGTGAGCCCTATTTGGATGTCGGCTTACTTGTTACATGAATTGGATCCCAACCAACACTTCCTTCTTCTGCGCCGAAAGCCGCCATCTTCCCCGAGGCCAAACAGCTCGATCCTGAACCGTCGTCGCTGCTGCGAACATTATTGGTGGCGTCTGTGCAGTAAGCTTTAACTTTGGTCGTCGGCGAGACAGGCTCGGCGATCAGGTGAAAACTTCCAGACGGCTTATCCTGGCATCCGCTCAAACTGAACTTATAGCCACGGTATGGTTCACCGCTAAAGATACGAGGATCCAAATGAAGCAGATTGGGTTTGGCAAGGTCGGCTAAGGTGCAGGTAAATCCAATCTCAGGATGGGTACGTGCAAACATCGATTCCGTCATGCCCACCATCTCGATTGCTTGTCTCGGGGATAGATCTCTGGGCTTTTCCGGTTTGCCATCGGCGCTTCCGCCGATTTTGCCTCCGATCATTCCCGGCCCTATGCCGTTGCCAAACTTTTCTAAGAGCTTTGGATCGCCGAGCGGGACCTTGATGTTGATCGATAGTTCATTCAAGCGCCAGACATTCTGTTGTTGCTTCATTCCCACGGTAAAGCGCGAAAGCATCGCCGCGTATGGGACGTCAGTCTCTATGCCATCGCGAAACTGGTGAAAGGAAATATCAAGATTGTCCGTGTCGCCGCTCAAGTCGTCACTGTCAACGTGGACTTCAAACTTTTCATGAGTTTTGGAGTCGTTGCTTGCCAGCAGTACCTGGCCGCTTTCAAAGACCTGAAATTCTGACGATGCGGCTTTTATCTGATCGAAGGCCGCGAGTTCCGCCGAGGAATTGTTCTTGCCGTATCCCTGGAGGCTCTTCTGCATCTCCACAGTAAGATGTTTCATTGCGCCCCGCTGACCGCCGGTAATTATTTCAATGAGCGCCTGGCGGGGCGTTTGTGGCGGAGCGGCAGTAGCTTGTGGCTGAGCTGAAAGAAAGGTGGAAGCAGAAAAGACAAGCAGAAGACCAACCGTTCGAAGTGACATAGCGACCCTCACTTTGGAACCAACGTGGATAGATTACTCCAGCGAGCAACTACTCTCAAATCCGATGGCGATAAACCTTCATGAGTTGGCTTTGCAATCCTAATCAGCCAGATAGCTGATCTCCGTCTTGCGGATGCGGTAGCCGGCGAAGACTAGAATCGCAGCGCTCAGGAAGAGCAGGCCAGGGATTGCCAGCCAGGGCGAAACCGGTTCAGCCATGACTGTGAACAAGGCCATCAGACCGTCGGGCGGAATGGTGACCGGCGAAAGCTGTTTCAGATAAAACGTAACGCTGAATTTTTGCAGCAGTGATGGCGCAACGGCATGGAACGATTCCCACAGCAGCACCACGACTCCGGGGATGATCGGGTTCTTAAAGATCAGGCTCAGCGCCAGAAAGATCGAACCGAAACCCAGGCAGGCCAGCACCGTCACAAGCAGATAGGAACCCAATTGTCCAAGGCCCGGGCCGCTGAACACATAGGCTCG
>DASXIL010000319.1:0-4539 GCA_036497985.1 Candidatus Angelobacter sp.
ACCTTCATGGCGCGGCTGGCCAATTGCGGATAGGAAAACAGCAGAAATAGGGTAGGCAAAAGACCCATCGGAAGGCCGCTGGAGGAAGGACTTTGGGGAGCTTCCGCCGCTCTATATCTGACTGATCGAGCTTACTTCAGAAGCTTATTTGCCGGCAAAAGACTCAGCAGCGTTAGCAGCTAAAGCCTTTGATTTTCTCGGCATGGACTCAATTACCTTCATTTCATGCCAGTCGTACGGGAACTCTTTGCCGCAGCCCAGGCAGGCTACGTACGTGCCGGTAAGCTGTGCCGCGGGTGAAAGCCGCTGGCCGGGCCGTTTGGTAATAGGAAAGCTAAAATTCTTGTGACTGCAACCGAAGAGGACATCGAGCAGACTCGCCATAATTCACCACCCCCAAACTTCGGGTCTCCCATGGAAGCGTTTAACTTGCCGACTCAGGCAATAGTGTACTACAGGACATGTCCTAATGTACACATTAGTTCATGTCTCGCCGTACTGTTACATTAGATTCTGAGTACCTGAAAAAGGTTCGTTGTCTAAAGAGCATAAATTTTCATCACGAAAAGGATCATGTAATAAATACACGTATCCATCGTAAGATGATGAAAATGAAAGGAATCTATCTAGGTGGTGGATTTCTTGCCGGACTTGCTGCTGCGGCATTTCGTCATTATGGCGTCATGGAGGCGGCTTCGGAGGCTTTCTGGAAGCTCGTAAAGCTTGTTATCTCGGTAAATCTCAATGGTTTTCTTGGTGGTATTCATGACGACGTGACATTCGTGGCACCAATGGAGATGCTCATCCAGCTCGATTTTCAGGTTCTCGCTGATCTTGCCGTCAAGATAATCGGTCAACTCTTGTAAGAACTCAGTGCATTTCACTGTTGGCCGTCTCCGCCCTTTTTATTCTTAAAATACCTGGACAGACGTTCCCGGAGCTGCAAGCGGGCCCGTAACAATCGGGATTTTACCGCAGGTACGCTCAAATTCAGCATTTCCGCTGTTTCCTCCGTGGAAAGTCCTTCAACATCTCGTAACACAAACACCGTTCTAAAGCCCGGCGAAAGACCCTGAATCGTCTTCTTCAGGATGTCGCCCAATTCTGACGTACCGTAAAGCTGCTCCGGATTCGGACTCCAGTCCGCGACTTCACGCGGGATGGACCCGTCTTCTGTCTCCACGTCTTCATCGAGCGAAACAGTCCGGTCATTGCGCCGCTTGCGCAGCCGCATCAACGCTTCATTTACGGCGATCCGAACCAGCCAGGTATAGAACTTTGAGTTTCCCTGGAACTGCTCAAGATTCTGATACGCCTTGAGGAATGCGTCCTGAACCACGTCCTGCGCGTCTTCCTCGTTGTGCGTGATGTGCTGGGCTATCCGGAAGACATTGCGGTCATACCGCCGCACCAGCTCGCTGAATGCCTCCAGATCGCCTTTCTTGGCGGCCTGGACGAGCGCCAGTTCGCTGGTGATACCTTCCTCTGCCTTCTTTTGGATGGTTTCCATGCCGCTCCGACTCAAAATTTAATTTACTATGTTCTGCGCCCCAAAAGAGCTTTTGGACGAAATAAATTCAGGACTTATATAAGACTGGCCCCGTAACTTTTTGTTACATCGGCCCTCATATCGAATATGAATAAAAGCTTACTTTCTTTATTTGCCTTAACTTTAGCCGTTTTGGCGCTTGGCTGCCGAAACCAGCCAAAATCAGCCGCAGACGCTCATATTCAGGTCTTGATGAAGAAATACACGATTGAGCCAGCTATTATCCACGTGAAGGCCAACCAGGTTACGGAATTGGAGATTTCCTCGGCAGACGTCCAGCATGGATTTGACGTGCCCGGACTGGGTATTAAATAACCGGTGCGCTCCGGACAGCCGGCAAGCGTCACGCTCAAGAACCCGCCCAAGGGCGAATACAAAGTCGTCTGCGGAATTATCTGCGGACCACACCATGAGGATATGGTGGCCAAGCTGGTGGTGGAATAGGGCTGCGCGTTCGTCAGCGCCGGCAGACCTCTTTGGCAGATCCTTTGCGCTTACTCCGGTAACGACTAAGATGCCAGAGGTGTAGACATCAGTAATCTAACGGGTTGATACTGATTCAGAAACCCTTATAATCGCGGCCAGGAATGCCACGTCCGACAGAAATCCAAAACATCATTGAAGAGGCGGTTGCCGAGGTGCTCGACGCAGCCCTGCCACGGCTGCGTTCGGAGATCGTGCAGCGGGCCGTGGAGGTCGTTGAGTCTCTCGCGCCTGCCCCTGGAGCCTCGCCCAGTGACCTGCTCAATGCCGCGGCCGCTGCCATCCATGAGTCCTGATCGCAGGCCGATATTTTGCGCCATCTGCTGGAAGGCGAGGCCCGTTTTGCCGGACGCGTAGCGCTGTTCGTGGTAAAGGGTACCGCGATCAGCGGCTGGCAGGGAATTGGGTTTGAAGATAACGACTCCATCAAGACGTTGAGCGTTCAAACCGGATCTGGCCTGGTAGGGAAGGCGATTCAAGCACGGAATCCGGCGTCGGGTTCTGTGCAGGAGTTCGATACTGGGTTTGTCAAATCGATGAAGGCCCCGGCCGATGGGCAATGTCTGGTGTTGCCGCTGGTGGTGAAAGATAAAGTTGCAGCTGTGATTTATGCCGATGCCGGCACGGTTCCGGGCGGCACGCTTGATTCTTCCGGTCTTCAGGCCCTTACACGGTTTGCGGCGATCTGGCTGGAACTGGCGGCGTTGCGCAAGGCGGGCGGATCGGCGGCCGCGGAAGACGTTGCTCAACCTCAGCCTGCGGCAGCAATGGCGGCGAGCGCGCCTGCGTCAGCGCCGGCTGCAGCGGGTTCTGAAGAGGATGAACTACACAAGAAAGCGCGGCGCTTCGCCAAGCTACTGGTGGAAGAGATTAAGCTGTACAATCAACCCAGAGTTGAAGAAGGCCGGCAACACAAAGATTTGTATGAGCGCTTGAAAGTGGATATTGAGAAGAGCCGATCCACTTACGACAAGCGTTATGCGGAATCGGCTGTCGCGTCAGCCGACTACTTTACTCAGGAATTAATCAGAATTCTGGCGGACAATGACGCTTCGCTCATGGGCGCCAGTTTTCCACGAAGTTGAAATCAGTGCAGGTCAGACGTCTCCTATCTATTCTTCTTATATTGCTGGTGTCAGTTCCGGCGGGCTTCTCTCTGCAGGCATCCAGCAAGAAATCCTCGTCCGCTAAATCGTCGTCGGCGAAATCGAAAAAAGCGGCGGCTGAAGCCCAGAAAAAAGCGCTGGCAAAACGCAAACTTGGACACATCAAGCGCGCCTTTGTAGCCTCCGCCGATCTGCGGCCCATGGCGCAGCAGCTGCTTGAGAACCGTACCCCGCAGGCTTACCAGGGCGTGGAAGCGTATGCTCGCAAACATGCGAAAGACGATGCGGGACCGCTGGCCTGGGTAGTCGTTGGCTACGCGCACTATCTCGACAAAGATTACTCGAGCGCGCGCTCGGCGTGGGGCCGCGCCAAATCACTGGAGCCGCTGCTGGGCGATTATCTTGCTTACATGCAGGCGTTGGCTTATCAGGGAGAGAATAATCGCGCTGCCGTACTGGAAACGCTGGATGGATTTGATGAGAAGTACCCAGATTCGCTCCAGTCGCACGACGCGGCCATGCTTTATGCATCAGCGTTGATGGCGACCAATGCTCCCGATCGCGCGGCGGCGTTTCTGGAAAAGCATCGTCAGCCAGTGAAGTCCGATATTGAAATAACCCTGGCGCGGGCGTATCTTGCAGCCGGAGACAAGGCCAAAGCCGGCGATATCTTCCACAAGCTTTACTTTGAAATGCCGACGAGCGCGGAGGCCGAAGCTGCGGCAATCGAGTTGCGCAATATGGGTGAGACGCAACCTGTGGGAACGTTCGATCAGCGGCACAATCGCGTGCTGTTGCTGACAAAGGGCAGGCGCTACCAGGATGCGCTGAACGAATTGAGTCCGCTGGTGGAGCTGGCGCCGCCGGAGCGAATGACTGACATGCAAGTGGAGTTTGCGGCTTTGCTTTACCGCAACCATAAGCGCGATGACGCGCAGCATCTGTTTGAAAGCATTTTGCAGAACCAGTCAGCATCTGTTGACGCGAAGGCGAAAACACTTTATTTCCTGGCTGAAATAGCGCGCGACAAAGACGATGGGCAGAAGAACCGTGATTACGTCGGGCAATTGCGCACGCTAGCACCGGAAAGTACGTGGATGAGCGATGCGCTTCTTTCCGCCGGCAACATGTATCTGCTGCGGCGTGACTATGAAACGGCGACGCCATTTTATGCTGAGATTTATCAGCGGCAAAAGAATGGCAAGGCCTCGCCATACTCGCATTGGAAGACCGCGTGGCTTACCTATCGGATGGGCAAGCGAGACGAGGCGAAAAGGCTTTTTGAAGAACAGCTTTCCATGTATCCCAACTCAGCCGAGGTCCCTAACGCGATTTACTGGCGCGGACGGATGGCTGAGGAAGAGGGTGACAAGAAGCTGGCTCACGCTTTTTACCAGAAGC
>DASXIL010000320.1:0-5568 GCA_036497985.1 Candidatus Angelobacter sp.
AACCCTGTCTCAATCCGGCTGCTCATAACCGCAGAGCAGAAAGCCAATGCCAAAGCCCTGGCCGAGGAATGGCGCGTGAAGCTGCTCGACTGGAAGATACCTACCGTTGAAGAAGCGCTGGTCGTGCCGGCGTACAAGGCGCAGCAGGAAGCTGTTGCGGCGAAGAAGTAGGCCGGGTTGTTTCTCCTTGACGGTGTCCCCTGACTGGTCTAGCTTTCAAGTCCGGCCTGACGCGGGAGGGAGAAAACCATGGGCTTTGAGCCGCAGAAATTCTTTATCGGCGTAATAGACTTCTTTTCCGTGCTCTTACCGGGTGCCGTGCTCACGTTTTTTGTGAAGGCTCCTCTGTGGCGATTGCTGGAATATAAGTCCGGCGCGGACGAACTCGCCATCTTCCTCATCGTAAGCTACCTGCTGGGACATTTTATTTTCCTGATTGGCTCGGCGGCGCTCGACGACCATGTTTATGACCGGGTCAAAGCGGCGACTTTCGCGGAACAGGTCGCGTACGTAGCCGGCGGCAAGAGGCTTTCACCCTTCTGGGCGAGGCTGCTGGCCAGGGCCGTCATCAAAAAGAATGTGCCCCAGCCGGTCCGCCAGGCAATTAAGATCAAGGAATACTATCTTAGTCCGCTCAATGCTTCCGCTTCGATCAATGCTTTTCAGTGGGCCAAGGCCCAATTGACTCTGGACCATCCGGAAGCTCTCGCCTCCGTCCAGCGCTTCGAGGCCGACTCCAAGTTCTTCCGCAGCCTGTTCGTCGTGCTGTGCATCGTTTCTCCGATGAGCCTGTGGACCCATCGGCACGCTCATGCGGTCGCCTTTGTGATGCTTCTTCTGGCATTTCTGGTCCTTCTGGCTTTGGCTTTCTGGAGATATTTTGACCAGCGCCTGAAAGCCACGAACCAGGCCTACTGGTACGTCATCACGCTGGAGAGCCAGCGCAAGGACGGCTACCGCGCCCAAGCGGCCTTCCCGGCCGAAGGATTCACCCACGGCGGTGGCGTAGTCTACCGCAGGGCGCGCGTCGGTCCTTCCAACGGCGGAGCGAAGGACAAAGTCGAGTATCTTCTAGTGCAAGCCACGGACGATCCCATGAAATGGGTTTTGCCCAAAGGCCACATCAATCCGGGAGAGCGCTTGCAGGAGACCGCAGTTCGCGAAGTCCGCGAGGAGAGCGGAGTGTGGGCCGGCATTCGAGGTCCGCTGGACGAGTCCTCTTTCACATTCAACGATGAGCAGATCAAGGTCCAGTTCTATGTGATGAAATTCCTGAAGCAGGAAAGACCGATCGAACGCAAACGCAGGCACGTATGGCTTACCGTGGATGAGGCCCAGAAGCGAACCGATCTCATAGAAGACCACAAGAGATTGATCAAGCGCGCCGAAGAGAAGCTGATTGCGGCAAACCAGGAAACAACGACCTAACTCCGCAAGAATCTCTAAGCGAATCTTTCACGAAACTGCTATAATCCCTGGATGCACTCCCCTGTCCCGGAATCCTTGGCTTGGGCTCATCCCCTGGTGCGGGAATGGTTCATCAACAAATTCGGCACACCCACAGAGCCACAGGAGCAGGGCTGGCCGCACATCCTTGCCGGCCGCACTACTCTCATTTCGGCGCCTACCGGCTCCGGCAAGACGCTGGCAGCCTTTCTGATCTGTATTGATCGGCTGGTGCGCAAGGCCCTGAGTGGCGATCTAACTGACCGTACTGAAATCCTTTATATCTCTCCCTTAAAGGCCCTAGGCAACGATATCCAGAAGAACCTGGAAAGTCCGCTGGGTGAGATCACTGCGCTGGCCGGTGAAAAAGGCCTGCTGATGCCGGAAATTCGCGCCGCGGTGCGCACCGGTGACACGCTCATGCAAGAGCGCCAGCGGATGTTGAAGCGGCCTCCGCACATCCTGGTGACCACACCGGAATCGCTTTATATCCTGCTCACTGCCCAGAAAAGTCGCGGCATTCTTACCGACGTAAACACCATCATCGTGGACGAAATCCACGCCGTGGCCGACGACAAACGCGGCGCGCACCTGGCTCTTTCCCTCGAACGCCTGGATGCATTGACCGTGAATCGCGCGGTGCGCATTGGTCTTTCCGCAACGCAGAAACCAATCGAAACTGTGGCCCACTTTCTTACCGGCAATCATCGTCCTGATCCGGTGATCGTCAACATCGGCCATAAACGCCAAATGGATCTGGCGATCGAAGTTCCCGGTCAGGAGCTTGGGCCGGTTGCGAGTAACGAACTATGGGACGAGATTTACGACCGCATCTGTGAACTGGTCCAGCAGCACCGTTCCACACTGGTTTTTGTGAACACGCGCCGCCTAGCTGAGCGCGTTTCCTTTAACCTGGCCGAACGCATGGGTGAAGACGTTGTTGGAGCGCATCATGGCAGTTTGGCCCGCAAGCTTCGTCTGGACGCGGAGAGCAAACTAAAGAACGGGGAACTGAAAGTTCTGGTGGCAACTGCTTCGCTGGAACTGGGAATCGATATTGGCCACGTTGATCTGGCTCTGCACATTGGATCGCCGCGTTCAATCGGCGTATCGCTCCAGCGCTTTGGGCGAGCCGGCCACTGGCGCGGCGCTGTGCCCAAGGGCCGATTCTTTCCCACTACGCGCGACGAGCTGATCGAATGTGCCGCGCTGGTTCGCTCCATTCATCACGGAGAGCTTGATCGGCTGATTATTCCTGATGCTCCACTCGATATCCTGGCGCAGCAGATTGTGGCAACTTGTGCTGCTGAAGAATGGGGCGAAGACGAACTCTTTACCCTGGTCAAGCGGGCCTACCCTTACCGTGAACTCGAACGCAAGGACTTTGACGATCTGCTGACGATGCTGGCGGATGGCATTGCCTCGCAACGCGGCCGTTACGGCGCGTATCTGTATCGCGATCGTGTAAATAAGCGCCTGAAAGCCCGCCGTGGCGCGCGCATGATCGCCATTATGAATGGCGGCGCGATTCCTGAAACTGCACTTTATACCGTTGTCGCCGAGCCGGAAGGCACAGTCGTCGGCACGCTGCATGAAGATTTCGCCGTGGAAAGCTTGAAAGGCGATATCGTCCTGCTGGGCAACATGAGCTGGCGCATACGACGCGTGGAATCAGCGGGGCGCATTCTGGTGGAAGACGCGCATGGCGCGCCGCCCTCAATTCCTTTCTGGTTGGGTGAAGCGCCGGGACGCACCGAAGAGCTTTCTTGGCAGATCGGCGAGTTGCGCCAGAGGATCAGCGATCTCACGCCCCATACCGTACCCGGCTTCGTCAACCAGAAATCACCGGAAGTTCTAAATGCTGTGGAATGGCTGAAAAGCGAATGCGGGTTGGAAGATTCCGGCGCAGAGCAGGCCATTGAATACATTGTGACCGGGCGGACTGTGTTGGGCGCGGTCCCCAGCACCACCACCGTCATTGCTGAGCGCTTCTTTGACGAAGGCGGCGGCATGCAGCTGGTTGTGCATGCACCGTTTGGCGCGCGTATTAACAAAGCCTGGGGACTCGCTTTGCGCAAGCGCTTCTGCGTCTCTTTCAACTTTGAGTTGCAGGCCGCCGCCACAGACAACGGCGTGAACATTTCTCTGGCTGAGCAGCATAGCTTCCCGCTGGCCGATGTTTTCCACTTCCTGCATGAAAACACGGTGAAAGAAGTTTTGCAGCAGGCGGCACTGCTCTCTCCTTTGCTGGAAACGCGCTGGCGCTGGGACGCCAATCGCGCGCTGGCCCTGTTGCGTTACTGGAATGGCAAGAAGATTCCGCTCCAGGTACAGCGTATGCGCTCGGCTGATCTGCTGGCTTCAGTGTTTCCGGATGTGGCGCAGTGCCAGGAAAATGCTGATGGTCCCATCGTGGTCCCGGACCATCCTCTGCTGCGCGAGGTAATGAAAGATATTTTCCAGGAAGCACTGGACCTTGAAGGCCTCAAAGATGTCCTGCGCAAGATGCGTTCCGGCGAAATCAAATGCATGGCTGTCGATACGCCGGTGCCTTCGGTTTTTTCCCACGAGATTCTGAATAGCAATCCCTATGCTTATCTGGACGATGCTCCTTTGGAAGAGCGCCGCGCTCGCGCCGTAGAGATGCGCCGGACGTTGCCTGAGTCAGTCTTGCAAGAAGTTGGAGCGCTTGATCCAGCGGCAATTGCTGAAGTCCGCACCGATGCGTGGCCTGACGTGCGCGATGCCGACGAACTGGCTGACACGCTGCACACACTGATTGCGCTGCCAGAAAATTTTGCGCCGCCCGACGGTCGGTCACCAGCGGAAGCATGGCATGGCTACTTCCACAGCTTGCGGGAATCGAATCGCGCAACGCGAGCAATGGTACCAGAAGGCAAGTCTCCGCAGCCGGGGGCGGCTACGCTCCACAATGATTTTGGACCGCAGGCACCGGGGCCCCCGGAGCACGCCGGTTTTGCGCGCGCCGGGGTGGAGATGCCCTCGCCTGCGATGGACACATATTTCTGGGTCTCTGCTGAAAAAGCAAAGGCGTTCACGGCAATTTATCCAGACGCTCAGTTTGAAGACCAGATGCCGGTGGTTGAAGGTGAAACGCCCTCGCAAGAAGACGCGCTTAAGACCATGGTCACTGGCTGGCTCACGCATCTCGGTCCCACCAACGCTACTGCATTGGCCGCGCTACTACATCTGCCTGTCGCTGAGATCGACAAGGCGCTGGTGCGCATCGAGACTACCGGCCTGATTCTGCGCGGAACCTTTGATAAGACGTTGGGTGAAGAAACACAGTGGTCGGAGCGCCGGTTACTGGCGCGAATTCATCGCCTGACACTGGGCACTCTTCGCAAACAGATTGAGCCGGTGACCTCCGCCACGTTTATGCGCTGGCTATTGCGTTGGCAGCATGTAGCGCCGGGAACGCAGGCCCGGGCTGAGCATGGCACGATGCAGGTGCTCCGCCAGTTACAGGGCTTTGAAGTTCCTGCCAGCGCATGGGAGCGCCACGTTCTGGCCCGCCGCATCACCAATTACGATCCACAGGTGCTGGACCAGCTCTGTCTTACAGGCGCAATTGGCTGGGGACGTCTTACGCCTCATCCGGCGATGCTGGAAGATTCTTCCGGCGGCGGACGCAGAGTGGTGCCCACGAGCGTAGCTCCCATCACATTTTTTGTTCGCGATGAAGCGGAATGGATGGCATTGCCCAGCGTGAAATCCGCGCACCGTGATGCCGAGCAGGAAGTGCGCGGTCTTGGCACGGACGCTCGTGAAGTCCTCAAGCTTTTGCACGCGCGCGGCGCATCATTCTTTGCCGATATCGTGCGTGGCACAGGCAAACTGAAAGCAGAAATTGAAACCGCGTTGTGGGAATTAGTGGCTGCCGGCCTGGTTACCGCCGATGGTTT
The DNA here is from genome assembly GCA_036497985.1 of Candidatus Angelobacter sp. Lineage (GTDB taxonomy): Bacteria > Acidobacteriota > Terriglobia > Terriglobales > Acidobacteriaceae > Angelobacter. The sequence continues at coordinate 5,373 of DASXIL010000320.1, forward strand.
CGATAACCTGCGTGCCCTCATCGATCCCAAGCGACGCGCTGGGCAGGGAAGCGGCAAGAGCAACCGTCCGCGGCATAGCGCCGGGCGTTGGTCATTGCTGTACCCGCCGCATGGTGAAGACAGTGGACGTGCAATTGAGTCCGTTTGCCGCGTGCTGCTGGAACGCTATGGGGCAGACTTCCGCGAATTGCTGGTG
>DASXIL010000321.1:0-2410 GCA_036497985.1 Candidatus Angelobacter sp.
GGATTCGGCGGAGTTCAAGCGGCTATTGACCGAGCTGCATATAGCCTCATTGAACCGGGCAAAAGCCGAGAACAACGTTTCACTCGACTTGCTTTTTCGTCTGGCCATACTCAAATTTCAGCGTACCGAACTTGTGCATCAATACGCCGTGGCGCTGGAGCGCTGCCCCAATCGGGTGAAATCTTACGAAGCTCCGCGCCAATCCGGCAACAGCCGCACCGTGGAGATGCGCGAACGGATCGCCCATTTCCAGATCAACAAAAAGACCGTGCTGCGGCGCGCCGGCCAGGACCTGTTTGTGATCCTGCGTGAAGCAGAGAAAGAAATCCTGGGACGCACCAGGCGCTCTCTTTTTGGCGATGCGGTGACGGCAAAGTATGAACTGTTCCTGAACCGGTTGGTTTTCACTGAAGATGGCCAGGACAACCTGCTCAATGCTGAGCACTACGTGATGCTGGGCAATTATGACCGCGATAAAGACCGGTTTGAAACCATGCGTGGCATCGCCGCGCAATACCTGAGATCGCTTGGGCTGGTCAGCGATGCGGAAGGCCCGCTGGTTGATGGCATCCTCAATGTCCCGGAAAATGCACATGAAATCATGGCCGGCGGCACGCCTGAAGACGGCAATCCCAAAGGCAAGGCGCAGAAGGCGCTGCTGAATGCATGGGCGGAGTTGCTGGAGCGCGAAGGCGTGATGAGCAGCGTAATAGCGTCCTATGAAGCGGTGCCGCTGCTGGCGCAGTATTCGCCACCGATCAATCCGCAACAACTTAAGAATGCGCTGATTTCCCGCGAAGAGCGCAGGCGCGTGGAAACGCTGCTGGAAGAGCATGGCAAGCTATCTCCGGCTGGATTGCATGCTGCGGTAAAAAAAGTGGAGAGCTGCAAACCAGCGGAGCGCGCCAAGCTGGCTGCACGTTTTTATAGCGACTTTACGCGGTACCATCGCGATCTGCGCCGTATGGAAGCTGTGGTGGAAGCGATGGAGAACGTCAACGTGCTTGCCAATGAGCGCTTTCGCGAACTTTCGGCCATCAACAACACGCTCTATGAATTTCTGCTGGCAGAAGAGCAGAAGCCGGCGGAAGAAAAAGTGGTCCACCACGTGGTGCTGAAGGCTGACATTCGAGAATCGACCACGCTGACGCGCACGCTGCTGGAAAAAGGGCTGAATCCTGCTTCCTATTTCAGCTTGAATTTTTACGATCCCATCAACAAGCTGCTGCCAAAGTATGAAGCAAAGAAAGTTTTCATTGAGGGCGACGCGCTGATCCTGGCGTTGTTTGAGCGTGACGGCGAACCGGCGCTGGGCGTGGCGCAAACCTGCGTACTGGCAAAAGAAATCATCCAGGTAGTTACCGCTTACAATGAGCGATCGCTCTCCGCCGGGCTTCCCAGCCTTGAACTTGGCATTGGAATCTCATACCAGGATTCCGCGCCCATGTATCTGATGGACGGCAACAAGCAAATCATGATCTCAAAGGCTCTGAATGAGAGTGACCGCCTTTCTTCCTGCAGCAAAGGCGTGCGTCGCCTGCTGGAAGATCGCGAATTGCTGTTCAACGTGTTTTCCTTCAAGGCGGTTGAAGACGAAGACACCGGCGGCAATCCCGACGAATTTCTGCTGCGCTATAACATTGGCGGCATTCATATCAATGAGGCGGCATTCCAAAAGCTCCGGAGCGAAATTTCGCTTCAGGCGTATGACCTTCAAGTCCCCATGATCTGGCAGAAGAGCGCGGTGCGCGTTTATGCCGGCGTGGTGCCGCTCGGCCAGGGGTCTTTCCATCACATCATTGTGCGTCAAGGCTGCATTACCCACGTGGACGCGCGCGATTTCTCGCCCAAAGGCGTTACCGACCGTTACTATTACGAAGTCTGCACCCATCCCAAGATTTACCAGGCGATTGAGGCTGTTTCAAACAACCTGGTGGCTGCGCGATAATCAGAATTCCCTGCGCGGCACCTTAAAGGGCACGCGGACTACTGCTTCAATATCCACTGGCATTCCGTCTTTTGTGCCGGGACGGAATCGCCACTGTTCAAGTGCTTTGCGCGCATTTTCATTCAATCGATCGTCAAAGCCCTCAAGCACCTTTACCTCTCCCACACTGCCGTCTGCGTGAATCACGGCATAGAGAATCACCGTGCCTTCCACGCGATCATGCATCAGGTCCTGCGGGTACGCGGGATCAACCTTGGTGATGGCCTCAGGCGCGCTCAAGTCAGCTCCGCCATGCGTGGCGTTCAACTCGGCAAATCGAATGTTCCAGCTTCCCGTGGAGGAAGTGAGGTTCGGCATGCTAAGCCGCATGGAATAATGCCTGCGCGTTCCGAAGACCCGCGTATCAACACTGTCATGCGGCAGATCTGTTTTATCAGGTGTTAGCGGTCGCACAGCCGGCCG
>DASXIL010000322.1:0-8137 GCA_036497985.1 Candidatus Angelobacter sp.
GCCGGAGGCAGGCTCAATCACTTCGCCAAATATGGCTCGACCGGCAGCAGGCTCAGCCTTGAGCCACAACATGGAGCAGGCAATCGTACGCGCTTCCGGGCCGGCCAGCCGAACCATGCCAATGCCGCCGCGACCCGGCGGCGTGGCAATTGCGACGATGGTGTCGTCGAGGTTCATGTTCTGAAATCCCGAGCAAAGCGAGGGAACCCTATCGCTACGATATTCTCAATAGATCGCCCTTGCGCAAGCTGCCAGAAATCGTGAGCATTCAGATTCATTGGCAATAGCGATCCCTCACCCGCCCCATTTGCGATTCGAAAAATCAAGCGTGATCGTAGTGCGGGGTTCGGGATTTCAGAAAAAAAGCTATTTGCCAGTTGCTAATTGCTGCCTTTCCGTTCCAGCCGGGCAAAATGGTCTTCAATCCGCTCATAGATATGATCGACTTTGCGATGGAGATGGGCCACTTCCAACTCGGCCTTCAGGTTCACCGCAAAATCCAAGTCTGACTTTAAGCGATCTTTTGACGATAAGCGATTCTGCGACATCATGATCACCGGCGCCTGCACTGAAGCGATCATCGACAAAAATAAATTCAAAAGAATATACGGGTAGGGATCAAAGTGGTCTCTGAGCAGCGCCGTTGAATTCAAAAGCACCCAAATGGCGAGTATGACGGCAAAGATGATGATAAAAGTCCAGGAACCGCCGAAAGTAGCTACTTTGTCCGCGATGCGCTGGCCAAAAGTCAGCCTTTCTTCTTCTTCCAGGTTGGGGTTGCGGGAAACCTGTGTGCGCAAAAGCTCGTCGGTAGCGCGCAGCCGGCGTCCCACTGCGGTGAGCAAGTCCATGGCGGCATGCGGATGCTTATCGATAAACTCAAGCAATCGGTCGCGATGCATGACCAGCATCTGCGTTTCTTCAGTGGCCATTGCGGTGCCTGTGCGCGCGCCGCCATCCAGAAAAGATAGCTCACCGATAACGTCACCGGTCTCATTCTCTGAGAGAACAATCTTTTGCCCTTCCATGCTTTCAATGAAAAGCTCAACCCGTCCAGAGCGCAGGATAAAGATTTCGCCGCCGGCATCGCCGTAGTGAAAAATAGTTTCACCAGCTTTGAAGTCGCGGCAATCCATCATCTGGGCCAGGGCTTCGCGTTCTTCATCGTCAAGCAATCCGAAGATGGGAACTTCACCGATCATGGTCACGGTTGTAGACATAAGATTTTTATTTTCCTGTCACCGGGTTTTCAAGCCGCTCAGCCGCTCCTATGCTGTCAAAAGATTTCTCAAAGAAATTCTTGTGAATGCACCACGGTCAAGCGATTCACGCACATCATAGCTGAATGTGGATTGACCCTGGGGTTGATTTAAAGACAGAAGATTGTTACCGGCGAGGTCGCGCGGGCTTGTAGTCTTTGGGATAGAGCACCACGAACCGGCGTCCGCCTTCGCCTTCACTCTGCGTTGCCAGAGAGGCGTGGTCGCGAAATGCCAGGTGAATCAGGCGGCGCTCGCGCGATGACATGGGCGCAAACGAATAGGGCACACCGCTTTGCAGCACGCGATCAGCCGCTACCTGGGCGGCCAGCTTCAATTCCTGCTGGCGGGCAGCGCGATAGCCTTTGCAATCAAAGCTGACTTTGTCATGGTCTTCTGCATGTAGATGGAGCGTTTCATGGGTCAGGACTTCAAAAGACCGTAAGACTTCTCCGCCGCGCTCCAGAAGCAGCTGGCTGTCCGGGCCGGCAAACTCCACAAAAATGTCCGGCGTCTCGGCGTCCGTTACCGGAGGATTTACCGTGATACGGTATTTCAATTTGAACGCGCCTGAAGAGATGATGTTCTTCAGAAATGCATCGATCTTCTTTGCGGTTGCGACCTTGTCCTGAAGCATTTGTTCGTTCAAACTCCCCGGGGAATTTTACAGCTTTACGGCTTTAGCGTTTGCGCGCATTGCGTTTTTCAATGGTTTTTTTGACCTGCTGGCCCAGTTCAGAGCGATTGATAAATGTCTGCTGCGCCCAGCCCAGCAGCGTGCTCAGCGCCAGATAAATAGAAAGCCCGGCCGGCATGCCCCAGCTAAAGGCCCCAAACATCAGCGGCCCCATAAAGGCCATGATCTTCTGCTGGGCCGGATCCATTCCACCCTGCGGCGCGCTCTTTTGCTGCACGAACATCGCTACGATGATGATGATGGGCAGGATATGCCAGGGGTCCGGCATGGAGAGATCGTGTATCCACCAGATCCAGTTGGCATGCCGCAATTCAATGGCGTTATTCAGCATGGAATAGAAGGCAAACAGGAACGGCATCTGCAACAACAAGGGGAAACATCCGCCCACCGGATTCACGCCTTCTTTTTTATAAAGCGCCTGCATTTCTTTTTGCATGTCCGCGCGGCGCGGATCAGTCAGGCTATAGCGCTTGTACTTTTCCTGGATGGCCTTCATTTGCGGCTGGATTCTCTGCATCCGCAGTGACGATTTCATACTGGATATTCGGAGAGGCAGCAGCGCCATGGTAATCACCAGGGTCAGAAACGCAATGGCCCAGCCCCAGTTATTAATCCAGTGCTCATACGTCCATTTCAGCCACAGGAAAAGCGGCCGGGCGATAAAGCTGAAGGTGCCAAAATCATAAATGCCGCGCAGGTCCGGGCCGCCGGGATGGCTCTGAATGCTTTCCAGCAGGTCCACTGCCTTGGCGCCGGCAAACACACGAATACGCGTTGGGCCGGCGGTATTTCCAAAAGCCAGGCCAACAACATTAGCTTTGTCATTGCCTTCACCGGGCTTGTCAGGGTTCTTGGGGACTTCCGCCTGAGAGTTCAACGTGACCAATGTTGAATCTTTGGGACTGTCTGGCAGAAAAGCGACGGCAAAATACTGGTCAGCTGTCGCGGCCCAATCCAAAGGACCGGGTACAGTCTCACCGCCAACAATCCACTTCTTGCTTTTCAGGATTCCGCCGGATGTCGGGTCCCGGCGTTCCAGCGTTGAGCCCTGCTGGTAATCAATCCTGCTCTTGGTATAAGAAACCGGCGCCATCTGGTCGCCCAGACCGCTAGCCCACTTGGGGAAGGCTGCAACTCGCTCGCCGTTGCGCAGGACTTCAGTTTCAACGCTGAGGATGTTGTCTTTATCAGGGCGGAACGTTTTGCGTACCGTAACGTCGCCATCTGAAAATTCGTACGTTAGCGCACCCGATGTTGATCCGCTCGCCGCGCCTCCCACATAAAGAGACTCGTTCAGCTTCTTTTCCAGGTCTTTATCGTAGGCAAAAAATGAGAGGGGATTCCCCAGTTGTCCGGCCACGGTCGGATTAACGAGATCAAAAGGCTTGCCGTTATCGTCAGTGTACTTGTACTTGTCCGTGCCGTCTTTGCGCTTTTCTTTTTCGGTAAGGAGCCACGATTTTACGCTGGCCCCGCGGTTCGTAAAGGTAATGCGATAGGTGGGAGTCTCTAAAATAGATTCCGTCTCACTGGCCGCCGTCTTCACCGGAACTTTTGCCGCAGCTGCGGGAGACTTAGGCGGGACCGGCGTGGAAGATTTTGTGGGTACCGCCACCGGGGTTGGCGTCTGTTGGGCCTGCTGCTGTTGTGGCTGGCCTTTGTCCGGCGGAGTCTGGGGCTTGGGCATGAAGTACTGCATCACGCCAAGTACTACGAAAACAGCTACCAGCGCCAGAAGCATGCGTTTGTCTGAGCCGGGCTCATTTTGCGGATTTCGATATTCAGTCAATGATTCTTCGTTTCCTGTCGCTTCGCTTCAAAATCGAATTACGGCTCTTGTCCCCTTGCTAACTCTTCCGCCCTGCGTCAAGCCGCTCGGCGGCAACAGGCCTCGGAGTCTTCTTTCCTGGAACGGGATCATATCCCCCACGCGCGAACGGATTGCAACGCAAGATTCGCCAAAGCCCCAGTGTCGATCCATAGAGCAGACCGTGTTTCGCGACAGCTTCTGCTGCGTATTCCGAACAACTGGGCACGAATCGGCAGGCTGCCGGAAGATAAGGAGAAATGGCGCCCTTATAAAACCGTAGGCAAATCGTGGCCAGGTTCTTCATCGCCCACGACCTCGCTGCACGGCGGCAAATACTTGCATAATTTCGGCATCCAGTTGGGAAAACTCTAAAGTCAGCACGCTCTTGCGCGGATGTAACACCAGATCGAGCGGCCGCGCCAGTTCGCTCAGGTGATTTCGTACTGCCGAGCGCATGCGCCGGCGAATGCGATTACGATCTACTGCTCCGCCCAGGACCTTGCCCACGGTAAAGCCTACACGCGGGCCCGCATTGCCTTGGCTCTCGCGGTAGAAAGCCGTCATGTTCCCTGAAAAATGCTTCCTGCCCTGTTTGTACACAACCTGAAAGTCAGCGTGCTTCAGTAATCGCGCTTCCCGAGGGAAGCCTTGCGACACTTTGTTAGAAGTTTCTTTCACGGCTGGTCTGGCAGGCAGAATGGACATTGCGGGTGAAACTATTCACGGAAGCCGGGCTTCACGGAAACGCGCTTGCGTCCTTTAGCGCGGCGGCGGGAGAGGACTGCCCTTCCGCTCTTTGTTTTCATTCGTGTGCGAAAACCGTGCACCTTGGAACGGCGGCGGCGGTTAGGTTGAAAAGTGCGCTTGGGCATTGACTTGTGGAACTCCTACTCAGGATTGTTTGCGTTGGGCAAACGATAAGTATAAAGGAATTCTGGCCTTTCGTGCCACTTTGAGAGATGAGTGGAGCAGATGAGAGCCAACATGGGTTATCTCTTCCGTTAGTTCCCGTTCAGCCGGGTTCCGAGTGGCATTTTTTACCACTTCGCTGATCTTGAAACTCCTCTGGCAATAAGCTGCACGGTTCCAATTCTCAGCAGACAACTTCTCATGTAGCACGCGAGGAACAGAGTTAATCGATTTGCAGGCGCGACAACAAACGATTGTTGCACCACGCTTGCTGCAATTGCAAAAATAGCAGCTGGACGAAAGTGTGCGCGAGTTTTAGAAAAAATCAGGCACCGCAAAAAAAAGTGTGGCGTACGCATTTCCAGCGGGTGAACTTCGTGCTAGTATGCCCACCAGTCGAAAAAATAATTGTTGCACAACGCAGTGTTCAGCACCTCTGCGTCGTCCTTGCAGAGTACGATCAAGTTCTTCGAGTAAAACCACGGGCCCTGGCCGGCTCGCAACATAGGAATAATCCCAAGAATGTCATTACCCGCTGCGACCGTTACCGCAACTGCGAATCCATGGCTCCGAATACTCGGAGCGCTGGAAAAGAAGATCACTCGTCATTCCTATGACACCTGGCTCAAGCCCACGCGCTTCAGCCACATCAATGGCAACATTATTTTTGTCCGCGTACCGAACCCGGAGTTTCGCCAGTTGGGAGAAAAATTCGGAGACCTGATTCAGGAAGCCATGGACACGCTGGCGCCTGAATACCAGGACGTGAAGTTTGTTACCGCAGAAGAAGATCCCACAGTGCCTCCGGTTCGTGCAGACGGTGGGTTCGCTCCGGTCTCAGCCAGCGGAACGTCCGCGCCGTCATCGAAACAGCAGCGTTTTGACTGGGATTCCGCTGCGCAGCTTAGCCCAAAGTACACGTTTGGTGCATTTGTTATTGGTGCAGGCAATCAGTTTGCGCATGCCGCCTCGCAGGCCGTGGCGGAACGGCCTTCTAAGGCTTACAATCCGCTGTTCCTGTATGGCGGCGTAGGCATGGGCAAAACGCACCTGATGCAGGCGATTGGTCATGAAGTAAAGCGGCGGCAGCCGCAGGCTTCCATTTGCTACATCTCGAGTGAAAAGTTCACCAATGAGATGATTAATTCGTTGCGCTACGACAAAATGATCAGCTTCCGCGATAAGTTCCGCAATGTGGATGTGCTGCTGATCGATGACATTCAGTTCCTTGCGCAGAAAGAGCGTACCCAGGAGGAATTCTTCCACACCTTCAATGCGTTGCACGAGTCGATGAAGCAAATTGTGATTGCCAGCGATCGTCCGCCGAAAGAGCTGCCGGAAATTGAAGACCGTCTGCGTTCACGCTTTGAATGGGGCCTGATTGCCGACATTCAGCCCCCCGATCTGGAAACCAAAGTCGCGATCCTGCAGAAGAAGGCCGAGTCAGAGCGCGTTGTTCTCTCAACAGATCTTGCGTTGTACATCGCTTCCAACGTACGCACCAATGTCCGCGAACTGGAAGGCGCATTGATCCGCTTAATTGCCTATTGCTCACTGACCGGCGCCGAAATCAGCCTGATTACGGCGCAGCAGGTGTTGAAGAATTTCATTGACTCGCAGGCGCGCAAGATCACGATTGATGCCATCCAGAAAGCGGTAGCTGAGCAGTTTGGCTTGCGCGTGATTGAGATCAAGGCTAAGAGCAACTCTCGCGCCATCGTTTTCCCACGACAGATTGCAATGTATCTGGCCAAGCAGATGACGGAGGCGTCATTGCCGGAAATTGGCCGGCAGTTTGGCGGCAAGCACCACACCACGGTGATGCATTCAATCGATAAGATTGAGGAACAGCGGCAGGCAGATAAGGATCTGAATCGGCTGCTGAACAAATTAACCGAGACATTGAATAGCTGAAGCCTGCTGGGCCCGGCAAATGTGAAAATCGGTAGGGAAAATCAACGGTCGGCGAAATTGCGCAAGAAGCTGTAAACTAAACGGTTGCGCGGAGATGCCAACTGTTGCTGAGCGGGTCTGACAGTCACGTTTCTTGAATTCAAGTTGGTTTCAATAATTTTAGGGGGCCACTAATTATGCCTTCCTCCGCGGGCACTGAGGCGGGAGCTGCGATGGAAATTAGCGTCAGCAAGAACGATCTATTGAAGGAACTGACCGCAACACAGGGAGTGGTGGAACGCAAAACCACCATCCCGATTCTCTCCAACTTTTTGTTTGAAGCAACCGTGGACAAGCTGTCAATTACCGCAACAGATCTTGATCTAAGCCTGCGCACGTCGTGTCCTGCAAAGGTAAAAAAGGAAGGTTCATGCACCATACCGGCGCGCAAACTCTATGACTATGTGAAGCTGCTGGCGGATGGCGACATCAGCATTAAGCTGCTGGAAAACCACTGGGTGCAGATCCGCAGCGGACGGTCGAATACCAAGATGGTGGGCATGGCACGGGCAAATTTTCCTGCATTGCCCCTGTTTCCTGCCGAATCAGCTCTGCAGCTTCCCGCGCAGGTATTGCGCCAATTGATTGGCCGGACCATCTTCTCAATTTCGAACGAGGAATCACGTTATACCTTGAACGGCGCGCTCCTGGTACTTAAGCCGGAATCGCTAACCATGGTCGCCACGGATGGACATCGGCTGGCGCACATCGAGCATGGCGGCACTAAGCTGCCTGTAAGCGGAGAATTGAAGGTCCTGGTACCGAAGAAGGCCATGGCCGAGCTGAGCACCCTGCTGAACGGCACGGATGCCCAGACTGTGGAGTTTGCCAAGGACGAATCGACTCTTTTCTTCCGCATCGGCGGCCGTTTGTTGACCTCGCGCCAGCTCACGGGACAATTCCCCAACTATGAAGCAGTGCTACCCCGCGACAATAATAAGTTTGTGACTGTCCATTGTGACGAGCTTTCAGCCGCTATCCAGCGTGTGGCTCAGTTCGCCGATGAGCGCTCCAATGCTATCCGCATGCGCGTGGAGAAGAATGAATTGAAAGTTTCTTCATCGAATACAGAGACAGGTGAATCTGAAGATTCGATTGAAACCGCTTATGCCGGCGATCCCATGGTGATCGGGTTCAATTCGCAGTATCTCCTGGAATTCCTGAAAGTGGTGGGTGCCGGTGATGTTCGCTTTGAATTCAAAGACGCCCAGACAGCCGGGCAGTTGCGTCCAGACGAGGCCGCGGACAGCGAATATCGCTATCGCTATATCGTTATGCCGATGCGAATCTGAGAGCTGCGAAACACATGCCAAAGAAAACAGGCCGGACAAAATGTCCGGCCTGAAGTTTTTGGAGGCAAATTCCCTTACTGGACTATCTTGCGTGCCAAGACGCGCTCGACCGTTTCTTCCACACCAGGCAGGAAGGAGTGGACTCCCACAGATGACATGGCCAGATCGCCATGGCGGTAGCTGATCAGAGCTTCATTCCAGCGCTGGATAATGAGCC
>DASXIL010000323.1:0-7149 GCA_036497985.1 Candidatus Angelobacter sp.
TGACGGCAGCTCTCCATCCGCTCCACCACCCGTCGCTTCTCTTCCAAACTCCAATGTCGGTTCCTTTGTTTCCCCATCCCACTCTCCCTTCACTGTAAAGTGGGACTTTACTCCTTGTCTCAATTTAGGGGGTCACTCCACCCCTCCCGTGATGTCCCATGCCGTCCCATCTCATCCCATGTATGACGACAACGGCCTGAGTCAAGTGTAAAAGAGCGCGCGAGGGCATCGGCGCTGGAAACGCAGTCAAGGGCGCCGGGTTTAGGCGTTTATCTTGACCCTTGACGGCGTTTCCAGCGCCCCCATCATCGAGCCGGGTTGGAAGCGAAGCGCTTTTGCTTTTTAGCTGAGCTTCCAACCTTAGCGGAATGGGGTGTTGCTGTTGCTTTTCTATTTCGCTCATGACCGTAGAACTCGCAGCGTTGCTCAATCACTTTCTGTCGTTCCACCAACCATGTATTCGGTCTTGAACTACGACCATGATTGTTAGTGCAAACTCCCACCGTTGCTCACTGCTGATGGGAGGCAGGGGGCCTATTCAGATTGACGGCCTTAACAGCGGCCATGGGATGACTCTGGCTCCCCTGCGTGCGAACGACTTCTGGATAGGACTTCTGTGTGCGCGCCATCCAGTACAACCGCACCGCCAGCTTCCGGGCCATCGCCACCTTGGCCACGCCGTGGTGCTTCTTGGCCTTCAGTCGGGCATACATCCGGGCCAAGCTCTTGTCTCCTCGGGCAGCGCTGGCCGCCCCTTCCACCAGGAGATATCGTAAAAATGGGTTCCCCTGCTTGCTGATCGCCCCCAGCCGCCGTCGCTGCCCGCTGGATTCCTCGGACGGATTCAACCCCAGGTAGCTCACCCAACTACGTGAGTCGGGAAATCGTTTTACATCTCCCATGGTCAGCACTGTAGCCAGTGAAATTACCGGCCCCACTCCCGGATGCGTATCCAGCAGACGGGCTGCCTCACTGCCTTCGGCTGCTTGGGCTACCGCCAGGTCCAAAGGCCGGATCTTTTCATCCAACTCCTCCAGCATCTCCAGCAAAGTGTCCCGGCGCCGGCGGCACCACGGCTCCAGCGGTAAACTCCGCAACAACTCCAGCCCCGCCTGACTCCAGAGCTTGCGTTTCTGACGCAACGCAGCAGAGCGCGCATAAAAAATCCCGCCACAAGCTTGCGCAGCAACGCAAACCGACTGCTGCCGCCCCAGTTGTCGCTTATCGGTCTACAGGTTTAAACTTTTCCACATGAAAAGATCGCTTGCTGTTTCAATTACTCTGTTGCTCTGCCTGTCCACGGGCTTTGCCCAGGATTGGGCCAAACAAAAACTGGATAAATCTTCCCGGCATCAGGAGTGGGTGGATATCAAACACGATGAGCGCACGGTACACGCCTTTGTGGTTTACCCGGAGACCAAGGCGAAAGCGCCGGTAGTGATTGTGATCCATGAAATTTTTGGCTTAACTGACTGGGCTCGCAGCGTGGCGGACCAGCTCGCGGCCAACGGCTATATCGCCATCGCGCCCGACCTGCTTTCCGGCATGGGGCCGAAAGGCGGCGGCAGCAGCGATTTTTCCGGCTCGGACGTGGGGAAGGCGATTTCCTCTCTCAATCCCAATCAGATTACGGCGGACCTGAATGCCGTGGCCGACTACGCGAAGAAAATTCCGGCGGCCAATGGCAAGATTGCCGTCGCGGGATTCTGCTGGGGCGGCGGACAGTCATTCCGTTTCGCCACCAATCGCAAAGACCTGAGCGCGGCTTTTGTGTTCTACGGGCCCGGGCCAAAGGACGTATCTGCAATCACGGCTCCGGTTTATGGTTTTTATGCCGGTGAGGATGCGCGCATTGGCGCCACGCTGCCTGACATGCAAGCGGCCATGAAAGCCGCAGGCAAGAAATATGATCCGGTGACCTATGAAGGCGCAGGCCACGGATTTATGCGCGCCGGTGAAGATCCCGCGGCCGATGCCGCTATCAAAGCCACCGGCGATGATGAAAGCACAAAGAAGGCGCGGGACATGGCTATCGCCAACAAAAAGGCGCATTCTGAAGGCTGGGAGCGCTGGCTGCAATTGCTGAAGTCGATGTAAAGTTCACTAAGGGCGCCGGATTCCCTTCCGGTTCTTCCCCTCAAGCGCCTCAGTCGATTACCTTTGGCCTGTTTTTCCGTCTAAGGGAACCAACAGCCCCTCTCGGACGTATTCAGGAGCAGGCAAAGTCTTGCCCATCAGGCAAAAAAGCCAGGAGGCATATATGACCCCTCAAAATCAACGGACCATCGGGTGGCTCATCGTTATAGTGGGAATTGTTGCGCTGGCCACGCCCAGATTACGCAGCCAGGGTACCAGCACAAGCGCTGATCCCGTAGCGCATTTTCAGAAGACTTTCAGCATCGCGCCGGGCGGGACGCTTGACGTTGATAACTATAAAGGAACCATTCACGTTACCGGCTCTGACACCAACCAGGTAGCCATCGACGTGAACAAGCATTTTGAAGGCAATGACCAGGACCGCAAATGGTGGATGGAAAACGTTCAGGTTAATTTCAGGAATGAAAGTAACCGCGTCGCGGTGGAAGTGAAATATCCACAGTGGAACTGCATTTTCTGTTGGCAGGACCACGATTACACCGCTGATGTCGAGCTGGAGATTCGCGTTCCCCGGCAAATCAATGTGCAGCTACAGAGTTACAAACCTGATATCAAGGTGGCGGGCATTCAGGGCGACATCCGGATAAAAAGCTACAAGAGCCCGATTGAGATCGCTGATACCACCGGCGCAGTGCGGATCGATACTTACAAGGAAACCGTTAAGCTGCGGAATGTGAACCTGCGCGGACCGCTGGAAGTAAAATCCTACAAGGCCGAGGCGGAAATTGATGCGCGCAGTCTGGGCGATTCGGTTACGCTGGAAAACGAAAAAGGCAGCATTGTGCTGCGCGTCCCTGCAAATGCCGGGATGGATGTGGATTATGAAGGTGGCCGCCGTTCCAGCTTCAGCTCAGATTTTCCCATGACGTCGCAAACCGGTAGCTTTAATTCCAGTTTTCACGGAAAAGTGAACCAGGGCGGCACCCGGCTTCGTCTGCGCACAGGGAGAGGGTCTGTTTCATTGCAAAAGCTTTCTGGCGGCCTGTGAAATCGGATGTTCATTTTCGCCGCTCATGTTAACCATGGGCGGCGGAGGTTCTGGGTGAAAGCATTGGCGACCTTGCCGGCGCCAAGATCGCTTTCCTGGCTTTCAAGAAAGCCCAGCAAGCTCACCCCCAATCGACCATTGAGGTTACACGCCGGAGCAGCAATTCTTTATTGCCAGGGGACAATGGCGCGGTGACGAGATTCGTCCAGAAACACAGCGCACCATGGTTCAAGGCGACCCGCATCCCATCGGCAACTATCGCGTGATTGGACCGCTCTCCAACCTGCCGGAATTCGCAGGCGTTCAGCTGCAAAGATGGGTCCCCAATGGTTCGTCTGGAAGCTGATCGCTGCACGGTTTGCTAGAGATCAGCAGAGGGACTGCGTTTCGCAACGTTCCTCGCCGTCAAAAAAAGCCATGCGGTTCGCCCGCATGGCTCTTTCATTTATCTGTTGAGTTAGTACCGGCGCCAGCCGCCGCCGCTGTTGTAGCCCTGTTGATATCCGCTCTCATACGCCTGACGGTAGGCCTGTTTGTAGTAATCTTTATTGCCGTAGCTTGAGCTGTAACCACGGTCGGCGTGTTTGTAGTTGCTGTCCTGCGTTGGACGATTGCTGTGACCGGTGCGCCGGTCACGCGCGCCATCATTGGTTCCGTCCTGATATCCGTACTGACGTGCGGCGCTAGCGCCATTACCGCCATAGCCTCCACGGCCCCAACCCCAGCCGCCACGGCCACGATCATCCCGGTCGCCATCTCCGTCTCGGCCCCAGCCGCCATTGCTGTAGCCGCCGTTTTGCTGGAAGCCGCGTTCGTATCCTGAGCGGTAGGCCTCGCGATCATCGCGCTCACGCCAGCGGCTGCTCTCCGGATTGAATCGCCGATTGTGCCGCGCATCTTGCTGTCCCTGGTTCAAGCCGTCCCTGAAAGCCTGCCGGTCGTCGTTGTCGCGCTGTCCCCATCCCCATTGCACTGGGACCACGCTTTGTGCCATCGCCAAAGTCGTGGTTCCCGCCATTAACGCTGCACCCAGCAGCATCGCCTTCATGTATTTCATGCACCCTCCCGTTAAGGCCGTCTCAAGAATTCCGGCGTCAACGCTCAAATAGACTTCAGTTATGGAGTGCAAACACTTGCGCCGCTGCAATGTCTCTTCAACTGCGTTAAGTTGTGTTAGCGATGAGTAAGGAATGGTTGGGAATATGAATTTCAAATTGCACACGATCGACAAAGAGTACCAGCAATGGCCTTAATACAACGTGCAAGCTGCTGAATGCGGGCGTCTGTAAAAAAGAGCTATTTCGATTTCGCGAATTCCACTTCGCGCTGCCTCTGCGCGTATCCCTCGACGTTATGCGGACGCACCGCTTGAAAATAGCTGACCAGCTTCTTCACGTATGCGGCGACGGGCGTGTACTGCATGCCCAGCTCTGCCCTGCTGCGCGCGTTGTCCAGTAACGACATCCATTTGCCGCTAAATGGAGAGCAATATGGCAACAAGCCTTCGCGATCAAGCTCTTCCCGTGGCACTCGAACCATCTTCAACGGACAATGCATTGTCGCCGCCAGCAATTCCAGAAACTCGGCCAGCGATAAAGTTTCATCCTGCCCAATGTTATAAGCGCAGCCTTTTCCCTTCTCACTCTCCGCCAGCCGCGTAATCGCCTGCACCACGTCCTCACCATACACATGCCGCACCGGCGCGCCGGCTTCGTCGGGTATCAGCACCGGCCCTTCGTCTTGAATGCGCAAAATATATCCATAGATCCGGTCATAGTGGTCGCGTTCGCTATTCACCATTGGCAGGCGCAGGCTGGTAAAAGGAAATTTGTCTTTCGCCCACGCGCTAGCGAACACATCTTCTGCTGCGCGTTTGTCAAAACCATAACGCCAGTTCTCGTATTCTGAAACATTCGACTGTGGCGGCTCGGTCATTACCGGCCCCGCGTAATCATCTTCTTTATACGGCCGTTCAGCCCCTACTCGTACCAGGTAAACCTGTCCCGTGCTCAGAAAGATATATCGCCCCACGCGGCCTCTGAATATCTCTGCCGCAGCTTCAGCTTCCGCGCCGGTGTAAAGCGTTGTATCGATCACCAAATCGAAATCCCCGCCACCCAAAGCGCGTTTGAGCTCTTCCGCGTTCGTCCGATCACCGCGTAAGCGCTCAACTTCTTCCGGCAGGTCATCTCGCGTCTGGCCGCGATTGAATACCGCAACTTCGTATCCGCGCTGCAGCAGGGCGTGAACAATGGCAGGGCCCAGGTTTCGCGTGCCGCCGATGATGAGTGATCGCATGTCGGGTATTGTAGCTGGCTCGCTTCACCAGGTTACATCTGTATAAAACGCATTATTTCCTGTTCGGAGATCTTTTCCGTAAAGCAGCACCACGCCCACTCCCAGCACGTTTAGTTTCGCTTGCGGGCCCATATCAAACAGCCACTTGTGGGGGCCAAGTGTTGACGATGAATCCAGAATTTTGCCTGTATCCAGAAATGGCCCTAGCTTCACGGTGAGGATTCCGTTCGAGTACACGTGCTTATCGCTTTCCCAATTGGAAAGAAAATAATTTCGCCCCAGCGGCGCGCTTCCCTTCTCCCCATGGCGTGTGCCAATGTGCGCCCGCAACGGCAGATCATTGTCCCGCTCCGCTCCCAGCATGAACAGCTCATCAAAAGGTATCTGCCCAAAAGTTTTGCCCGCATGCGCGTGCCACTGCATTTCGTAGTCGTCACCCTGCTCGCGTGGAAACCAGTGCATGGCAACTGTGCCCTGAAGTTTTTCAAAAGATTGCCACGGCTGCGACCACAGCCGTCCCGCCTGGCTACTGCCGCTGCTGGAAATCGTCAGGCGCTTTTCCGGCAATCGCCATAACTCGTAAGTGAACTGCGCTTTCTGCTTTATCTGATAGCCCTTTGCCAGCAATTCTGGAGTCAACGCAACACCGGGATCAACGTTGCGAAAATCCCTGTGCGAAAGCTCCACGCCAAGTGTCCAGCTCCAGCGCGCGCCAACAAACCTTGCGATCTCAGCACCCACGCTTTCGCGTCGAAGGTTGGTCGCCCCCAGAAACGTGCTTGGGCCTGTAAATGACGTCTGCACCGTCCAGTTTTCATTGCGAAAATCGGCGCCCACACGGTACCGCCATTTTGGACTGCCTCCCAGCGGGCCATTGATCGCGGCCACGCCTCGGCGCTTGTCGGTATCAAAACGGGCCAGCGAAATAATATTCGTACCTGAGCCATGCAGGTTGTAATACTCCGGCGTAATCTCTTCAAAGAGCGCTCCGCTGAAGATGCGGACGAGCGCCTGAAGTTTGCTGTTGCCAAAGCCATTCAGTTCCTGCACGCGAAAGCTAGCGTCAAATTTTCCATTCGGCAGCGCTTCCAGGTTCAGCTTGTATGCGGGAAAGATTTCCAGGCCGCGCAGCCGAACATTGCTGGCCAGCAACTCATCCAGCGTTAACGTGCTGGCAGGTGCAAACGCAAAGGCATGGTCCAGCAGCGCCGGACGCACTTTCAACGCCGGCTCGCTGTGCACTTCAGCGATTTGCGGCTTCCCTACCCGGTTCCAATACTTGAGCGCCGCTTCTAGATTGCCTTGAAGGAAATAAATCGTCGCCAGAAACTCATTGGCGTATTCGTCTCGCGGATCAAGCTGCAGCGCGCGATGCAGATCATGCCTGGCCTTTCCATATTTCTTCTGCTTAAAAGCTACGCCGGCCAACTCGACAGGAAAGCGCTTGTCGTTCGGAGCCAGTCTCTGTCCGTCTGATAGCGCGCTGAATGCTTCCTGCCAGCGCTCCAGATGCGCCAATGCAACGCCATAGTAATAGTCCAGATCGGCAGAGTTGCGGGGCGTCGACTGCAATAGCTGCGCCAGTTCGCTCCAGCGCTCTTGTTCAAAAAGTTGTTTGGCCGCAGGCGTAGGATCGGTTTGCGCATGCGTGGGTAAGCAGCATACCGCTGCCAGCAGAAGCGCCAGGGCGCGAAGAACTTTGTTGA
>DASXIL010000324.1:0-2848 GCA_036497985.1 Candidatus Angelobacter sp.
TTCCAAAATTAAGAAATCCTATACAGGTCAGGCCTTGGCGGAATACCTGAACAGATCGCGCAAATAACTGATTGCATGGGTGTTGTGAGACTCTGTTCCAGATTCGTAACAAACCATAAAAGTTATCTCATGATTAATTTAATAAAGTACATTGCTTTCAACCTTCTCCTTATACCTGGGCACAATCAAGGGGTAGCGGCTTTGGCTTTCTAATGCTTCAAACGCTACCCCTTTAGTCTTTCCTAAGAAAACTCTCCATGGTGTAAATTGGATTTTGAGGAGTCATTGCCTCAATCTTGTGCAGTCCTTTGATCCCATTTCGCAAGCTGAGCCGCTGTCGCCACTGGTGGTAGAGACTTTGCTGCCTGCAGAACCGGCAAAAACCGAAGTTGATCTCCTGGATGTCTTGCTGGTGGGCGTGGCGATGGCCGTCGCATTTGTCCTTCTTGGCACCTTGGCGGCAACCATCTTCATTCTTAGCCATAAGTCTCCCGGCATGAATCCCAAACTGCTGGAAGATGCCATGACTAAGAACGCCTTTTTCATTGTGCCCATGCAGTTCGTGATTTACCTGGCGATTATTGGCTTTATGGCGCTGCTGGTTTCGGTCCGCCACAGAACTTCTCTGGCCCAGGCTGTCCATTGGAACCTGCCCGCTCGCCCGCGCATTTGGATGTTTGCGCTGATCGCGGGTACATCCCTGGCTGCGATTTCCGACGTTGGCCAATTCGCGCTCCATCGCTGGATACCCGACACATTGCCGATCACGGAGTTTTTCAAGGACCGTCCGTCAGCTTTGCTGCTGGGTGCTTTCGGCATTCTGGTGGCGCCGCTCATGGAAGAACTGCTTTTTCGCGGCTTTCTTTATCCCGCTCTGGCTCGATGGACCGGCGCTGTCGTTTCGGTAATCATTACTGCTTCTGCCTTCACTCTGCTGCACGGGGCGCAACTTGGTTATTCATGGGCGCCGCTGCTCCTGATTTTTGTGGTCGGCGTTACGCTCACGGTCACCCGGGCGCGCACCAACTCGGTGGCCACCTGCGTTATTGTGCATATGACTTATAATTTCGTCCTGCTATTGCAGACCTATATCGCCACGCACGGGTTCCGTCAGATGCAGGGAATCTGAGCCGGAAATCAGTTAATCTTAAAAACCTATGTCTTCTGCGCGCGACCAGCTTCTTGAGTTGTTGGCTACCAACTCCTTCCGTCTGGGCGAATTCACGCTTTCTTCGGGCGGCAAGAGTGACTATTACATTGATTGCCGTACCACCACGCTTCACGCCCATGGCGCGGAACTCACCGGGCGTGTCTTTCTCGACCTCATTCAGCAGCAGGGCTGGCAGCCGCAGGCCGTGGGCGGGCTGACCATGGGCGCCGACCCAATTGTTGTCGCCACGTCAGTCATCAGCTCACAAGAAGGCGCTCCGATCCATGGTTTTCTTGTGCGCAAAGCAGAAAAAGCGCACGGCATGGGACGGCGCGTGGAAGGATTTCAGGAAAAAGGCGCGCGCGTGGTGATTGTGGACGACGTCTGCACCACTGGCGGTTCCACGATTCAAGCCATAGAAGCAGCGCGCGAATTCGGCTTCAACATTGCCGGGGTCGTTTGTCTGGTTGAACGTCTTGAAGCCGGTGGCCGCCCTGCGGTGGAGAAGGCTGCGGCTCCGGCGAAGTTCATATCAGTCTTTACTTCAAATGACGTGAAGGCTGTGCATTTGAAGCTGCGCTAGGCGTAGCATCTCGGAATGGCGAGCCGAAGAGAACAGTTTTCAGCACGTTCTCAAAAATCTGCTTATTCAGCCCAGCCCTTTGAACAGTTCCACCATCTCAATTTTGAAGCCCTTGGCGATTTTCTGGATACTCAGCAACGTCAAGTTCCGCTCTCCGCGCTCCACTTGCCCGATGTATGTCCAATGCAATCCGCTGTGTTGATCCAGCACTTCTTGTGACCATCCGCGTGCTTTCCTCAATTCGAGGACCCGCTGGCCGAAGGCGCGTTTTAGGTCTTTTGCCATCGCAAAAGAGTTTTATCGACCAATACTTATATTGCTAGAGACGATAAGTATTATTTTTGCTATGATGTTTCGTGATTTATGAAAACGTCACACGATAAAACAAATGAAATGAAAGCCGGGATTTACGAGGCAATGGCCGTCATTAATCGCGGTTTTGAGCAGATCATCGGCGCAATCTATAAACTGGAAACGCTTGGCGTTGTCTCTACCGATTACGTGGACAGCCAGGAACTGATTGCCAGCGAAATGTGGGCGAGGATTAACTGCCACATTCTTACCAGCATTACCGAGCGCGAGTTAGACGACTGTAATCATTTCACCCGGATGAGGGCGAACCTGGAAAAGCGACGGAAGAATTAAATAACAGCCCTTATTTCTTCCTGCGCTTGGATAAGGTATCTAGCCTGATCTCGGTTCCAAAAACCGCCAATAGCATTAGTCAATATCGGAAGGCACCATTTTCGCTTCCTGCGGTTTTTGTTCCTGGGCGATTCCTACTTCGCGATAGACTTCGTGGTCGACACCGGTACCTGCTCGACAATTCTGATCCCGAATCCTTCCAGAGCGGCCACGCGCTTGGGGTGGTTTGTGAGCAGGCGGATGGAACGAATATTCAGTCCGGAAAGGATTTGTGC
The DNA here is from genome assembly GCA_036497985.1 of Candidatus Angelobacter sp. Classification (GTDB taxonomy): domain Bacteria; phylum Acidobacteriota; class Terriglobia; order Terriglobales; family Acidobacteriaceae; genus Angelobacter. Next base: position 2,654 of record DASXIL010000324.1, read on the forward strand.
GCCCACGCCGATGTCGCGTTGGGTTTTCCTCTGGTGCGCCGGCGCCGAGCGTGGCTCACGATGGAACGCGAGCCGTTTTTCATCGTCCACGTTAAAGCCCTTGGAAGTCTGGTGCAGATAGATCAGTGCTCCTGTCCCTTCGCGCGCAATCATCTCCAGTGAGCGATCAAGAACCTGCTGGCAGTCGCAAAGCGA
>DASXIL010000325.1:0-5092 GCA_036497985.1 Candidatus Angelobacter sp.
CCTCGGCACCCGCTCCAACGCGTTCTTTGCTGCTCCCTTTGGCATGGAGCCACAATATTTTGATCGCCGTTGAAGGACTTGGCGCTATCTATGTTTTGGTTTCTCTTGCCCTGATCGGAATCACGGCGTGGAAGCATCTTCGCATGCGAGTACTTCTCCGGCACGCGATTGAGCCGTCCACATCGCTTCGTGGGCTTTTTGTTGATATCTCTCGCGACATGCATCTATCGAAATCGCGAATTTCTCATACACGGCTCATGGTCTTGCCTGGACTGAAGTCGCCCGCCATGGCAGGCTGGTGGAACCCGCGAATTCTGCTGCCTGAAGTCTGTGAGGAAATCGGCCCCGTGCCGCAGGTTGCCGATGTGCTTTGCCACGAACTGGTCCATGTTGCGCGCCGCGACTATCTCTGGGCAGGCTTGAGCGATGTGATCTGCTGCGTTTTGTTCTTTCACCCCGCTGCGTGGAAAGCCAGGAAAGCGATGATCTTGCAGGGTGAACTGGCGTGCGATTTAGCGGTCCTGGAAACACGTCCTGGCGATCGAGCTGATTACGCTGACAGCCTGACTTATTTTGTACGGCTTCGCATGTTGCAGGAAGGCTTTTCGCTGGGCGTGGATTTTGCCGCCTCTACCTCTCTCGGCTTGCGCGTGCGCACTATTCTGACAACGCCAAAACCTGTGGCCTGGTGGAAAGGCTGTTCGCAGGCGGCGGCTGGACTGTCTTTGGTCACGGCCTTGGGCGTCCTTGCTCCATTCATAGCGCTATCTTTTGGTTTTGCCGAGCCAGTTGTCGAGCGTGTTTCGAACCAGCCGCCAGTGCAAGTGGCGGTAGAGCACTCGCGAAATTATCGGCAGGCCCCACGTCGCGTGGCGATCCAAGCGGTGCCTAAAGACTCCTTGACCACCCTGCGCACGCGTCCTTATGTTCCAGAAACTCCCGCTTATACCATGACGAACAGCTCAAGTCCCGCTACAGGTTCGGCAGCATCCGAAGGGGAATCCCCGGCGTGGCGGGAAAGCCAGCCGGCCATCCAGCATCCATCCGTTTCCAGCGTTGTTCGTTCCACGCTGGGCGAGATCGCGGCCAGAAGCACACGTGCCGGTCGTGGACATGACCGGGATGACCACTAGATCTCTTTAAGTTCTTGATCTTTTACTCGGTAATTTGATGTCTTATGCACTTAAGAGTATAGTCAAAACAATTCTTAATGTCTTAAGACACCTAGGTCAACTACGATTTAGGTATGACACTTGGCGGTGACAAATGACGCAAAGCACCCTGGCAGCGGTTTCCGGCAGCACATCCGCGGATGCAGGCTATTCTGACCACGTAAATCCACAGTGGGTAAGGCTGCTGAGCTTGTTGGAAATGAATGTCCAGTACACGCGGTGCGTGGGGGCGGAACTTTTCACGTCCGATGGCGCTCGAATCCTGGATTTCCTCTCCGGCTATTGCGTGCATAACCTGGGCCATAACCATCCCAGCGTGATTGCCGCCCTGCATGACGAGCTGGATCACAACGGTCCGGCGATGCTGCAAAGCCACGTTCCTGAACTTGCGGGTGAGCTGGCTGCCGAACTTTGTCGGCTGGCCGGCGGGCGGCTGGAGAAAGTTTATTTCTGCAGCTCCGGCAGTGAGGGCGTGGAGACAGTAATCAAGTTTGCTCGCCTCCACACAAAGAGAGCTGGGCTGCTCTATTGCACTGGCGCATTTCACGGCCTCACCTGCGGCGCCCTTTCTTTAATGGCGGGTTCAACCTGGGCGCAGGGTTTTGCGCCTCTGCTGCCATGCGCCGAGAGTGTACCATTTGCCAACCTAGCCGAGTTGGAAACTAAGATTGCCACTAAGAAGTTCGCGGCCTTTGTTGTCGAACCCATTCAATCTGAAGCCGGGGTGCGCGTGCCGACGGATGACTACCTTCGCGCCGCGCAGGCGTTGTGCAAAAAATACGGCACGCTTTTTGTGCTCGACGAAGTCCAGACCGGTCTCCATCGCACCGGATCTTTTCTAGCCGCACATCATTGGGGGCTAGATCCTGACATGGTGGTTCTGGCCAAGGCCCTGAGCGGGGGATTGGTTCCCAGCGGCGCAGTGCTGATGTCGGATGAAATTTACGAATCGGTTTATAGCTCTCTGGGCCGGTCGATCATTCATACATCGACCTATAGCGAGAACGGACTGGCCATGCGGGCCGGACTGGCGACATTACAGACGTTGCAAGATGAAGGATTGGGAAAACGCAGCGAAGCTATGGGCCAGCTTCTGCGCCAGTCATTAGCAGACGCTCTCTCCGGCTACGAGATGGTGGCTGAGGTACGTGGTCTGGGATTGCTCAACGGTATTGAGTTCCGGCGCCCGGAAAGTTGGCAGCTTCGCGTTCCGTTTGAAGCCTTCCGCAAGATACATGAAGGCATGTTCGGACAGATCGTTGTGGGCAAGCTTTTCCGCGAACATAACTTCCTGACGCAAATGTGCGGCAACAATTTCATGGTATTGAAAGCTGCGCCGCCGCTGATGGTTAACGAGCAACAGATCGCAAACTTTGTGCGCGCGGTAAAGAGTGTGGTGGAAGAAATCCATTCTTCATCTTCATTCTGGATGGACGCATTGCATCTGGCGCGGCGGGCCGTAAAAATTTAAAAAATTTTGCTGCGTTGGGAAGCGATAAAACAAGAAAGACAAACCAAGGTGACTATGCGAATTATTGGTGCGGGAAGCGCTTTTCCCGAAAATGTTTACGAGCAGCAGGAAATTACAGCCGCATTGAAGGACGCGTGGCTGTCGCAGTTGGACAACCCTGACGTACTGGATCGTCTTCACTCGCGCTGTGGTGTGGAACGGCGGCACCTTGTCCTTCCGCTGGAAGCTTACGATCACGTGACCACCTGGGGACAGGCCAATGACCTGTGGATCGATGCTGCGCAGACGTTGGGACGCGACGCCATCTGCCGCGCCATTACTCCGCTGGGCATCTTGCCGCGTGATATCGACGCGCTGTTCTTTGTCTCGGTTACTGGCGTGGCCAGTCCATCGATTGATGCGCGGTTGGTGAACCGCATGGGACTTTCACCGAACATTAAACGTGTTCCAATGTTCGGACTGGGCTGCGTGGCTGGCGCCGCCGGTTTGGCCCGCGCGGCTGATTACGTCCGCGCCTTTTCTGATCAGCTTGCGGTCGTGCTGGCCGTAGAACTCTGTTCGCTCACATGGCAGCGCGATGACGTAAGCGTCGCCAACATGATTTCTACAGGTCTTTTCGGCGACGGGGCTGCGGCAGCAGTGGTGGCCGGACGCGATACGGAATTCAAAGGACCAGAAATTCTGGCAACGAAATCGGTGTTCTATCCCGGATCAGAAGACGTAATGGGATGGGATATTTCCGAAACCGGTTTTCACATCGTTCTATCGCCTGACGTGCCAAAAGTTATCCGCGAAAACCTTAGCGGCGATGTGGACGCCTTCCTGTCAGAGTCCGGCATTAAGCGCAGCGAGATCGCGAGTTGGATCATTCACACGGGCGGCCCCAAAGTCCTTGAGGCGGTCGAAGATAGCCTGGAGTTGGCGCCCGATGCTCTCAAACTTTCATGGGAGTGCCTGAAACAGGTTGGCAATCTTTCTTCCGCTTCAGTGTTAGTGGTCTTGCAGGAAGTACTGGCACACCATCGCGGCAAGCCGGGTACTTACAGCATTCTAGCTGCAATGGGCCCGGGATTCTGCTCTGAGCTTTTATTACTTCGGTGGTAAAAAGAATGGAGAAAATTTTCGATACAGATGTATTTGTTGTTGGCGGCGGCCCGGCTGGTCTTGCTGCGGCCATCGCCGCGAGCCGGCATGGGCTGCGTGTAATGGTGGCCGACCGTGCTCAACCGCCAATCGACAAGGCGTGCGGCGAAGGGTTGATGCCCGACAGCCTGGAGGTCCTTGCCCGGCTGGGCATTTCGCTTGAAGGATGCGAAACAGGGACTCTTCATGGCATCAGATTTATCGGGCCGGAGAGCTCCGTCGCAGCGGAATTTCCTCAAGGCTGCGGACTGGGTATCCGGCGTGTGTTGCTGCATCAATTGTTGCTGGAGCAAGCACAAAAGCACGATGTGGAGATGCTTTGGGGCGCTCGCGTTTCCGCTATACGGGACGATGCGGTACTGGTAGATGGAAGAGCCATCACTTGCCGTTGGATCGTCGGCGCCGATGGACAAAATTCCCGCGTTCGCGACTGGTCAGGCCTTTCAGCCGGCAGCGGCCGCACGCAGCGAATTGGTCTGCGCCAGCATTTTAAAGTACATCCCTGGAGCGAATATGTTGAAATCTATTGGGGGAACCACGGTCAGGCTTACGTCACTCCGGTAGGTAGAAATGAAGTATGCATCGCGTTGATTTCGCGGCCGAAATTCCATTCATTTCGTGAGGGCCTGAGTGAGTTCCCTGAGCTGGCCGCTCGTCTAAACGATGCACATTCATCTACAAGAGCTATGGGAGCGTTGAGTATCTCTCGTCAACTGAAGCATGTTTGTCGTGGAAATGTGGCTTTGGTTGGCGAAGCATCAGGATCCGTTGATGCGATCACTGGTGAAGGGATGGCCCTGGCTTTCCGCCAAGCGTTGGCTCTTGCTCCGGCGCTGGCGGCTGGCGATCTTTCGGTCTATGCCATGGCTCACAGCAAGATCAACAGCTTGCCTGAACTTATGTCGCGTAGCATGTTGCTGATGGACCGGAGCCGCTGGTTGCGCCAAAGGAGCTTGCGGGCCCTATCGCGACAGCCCGGTCTATTTGCGCGGATTCTGGCGGTCCACGTGGGCGAAATGCGCCTCAAAGATTTTGGCGCAAGCGGATTGCTCAATCTGGGCTGGCAGCTGTTGCGAGCATAGAGATTGTTTGAAGATCGCGCAGCATACAATTGTTTTTGCAAAACGAGGACGTGAAAATGGGTTTAACTGTCCGTGTGTTTCGTCATATTGCTTTATTCGTTCTGGCTGCGATGGCTGCGACCGCCGTCGCGCAGGCCCAGCAAGAAACTTTTACGCTCGATCCGGCACAGACCAAAGTCAACTTCACCGTGGATTCCACGCTGCACACCGTTCATGGCGACTTT
>DASXIL010000326.1:0-9756 GCA_036497985.1 Candidatus Angelobacter sp.
AGAATGAATAGCCAGGACAGAGTATTGGTTCGCCGGGGTGCCCGCGAGTTGACGCCAACGGAAACTGAGCTGATCAACGGTGGCTTTATTACCTTTTCGCGCTGCACCAACTCTCCATCTCCGGATGGAGATCAACACGTCGGCGAGATGGGCTGTTAGACGCTTTCGGCCCCGCTCAACGGGCCCAAAATGATGAAATGAGAAAACATGAATGACCAAAACAGAGTGTTAGTTCGCAAGGGCGCTCGTGATTTGAATGAGCAGGAAGTCACGATGGTAGCAGGTGGGCTCAGGACTTTAACCGCGTGCACCCTGGCTGCAGCCGGCACTCTCGACGGAGATACCTTCCACAGCGAGTGCGGCAGCCCCGATCAATAGCCGTTTCCGCCGTGAAGGCTTCTCTTGACGAGTTTGGGCCGCTCAAACGGACCCAATGACGAAAGGAGAACAACATGAATAACCAGAACAGAGTATTGGTTCGCCAGGGCGCTCGTGACCTGAATGAGCAGGAAGTGGAACAGGTGAGCGGCGGGTTCAGAACGTTGACCGCATGCACCTTGGTTGCGGTAGGCGTCTTCGACGGGGAATGCTCTAACTAACGGTAGCGCCGTGTGGCGCCGCTAGTTTGAGACCAATTTAGCAAACCTTTGAGACCAATTTAGCGAACCAGGGAGGAAGCTATGGATCCGAACAACAGAGTGCTTGGCCGTATGGGCGCTCGTGAATTGACGGAACAGGAAGTCGAGAACGTACAGGGTGCATTTCAACGCCGCACTCTGACTCCGTGCTTTATCGACAAGAAACAGCAACTGCTCAATGGTGACCAGGCCATTGGCGAGTGCGGACCATAAATCAAAAACCTGCAAGGGGCGCCATGAGGCGCCACTTGCACTGAATACAACCTAAAATCTGAGGAGGCGAATGCCATGAAGTTCATAGTTTTAGCGCCGGAAGACGATAACCACACAGCCCCTATCAAGTGGGCGATGGAGAAAGCGGGCCAAAAGGTTGTGTGCTGGGCCGGTCTCTCCTGGACTGACGAAGGTCAGTCTTCTCTCCTGATGAATGGCGACGACACCCTCATTCTGGGGGGCCATTCTGTTGATGCCGGTGACGTAGTATGGATTCGCCGCCCGGAGCTGCCTGTCCCGAATCCCAAGGTCTCCGAACCGGACAAGAAATTTGCTGCCCTCGAGTACCGCTGCTTCTATCATTCCATTGCCTATCTTCTGGAGACCCTGCCGGTATGGTGCATCAACAAGTATTCCGCTGCCCGGGTCATGATCCAGAAAGCCACGCAATTGCGCCTGGCCCGCCAATGCGGACTCAAGACACCGGCCACTCTCATGTCCAATCATCCAGCCACGGTCAGAGAATTTTTTGCCCGCGAAAATGGCCGTACCATCTGCAAAGGCTTTACCCCGCATGTATGGCAGAAGGAAGGCCAGATGTCTGTGGCCATTACGGAAACTTTTGAGCTGACGCCTGATCAGCTGCCCAACGATGAAGTTTTGACCTACGCGCCCGCCATCTATCAGGAACGCGTGCCCAAGGACTATGACATACGCATGGTGCTGATGGGCAACAACATTTATTCCTACGCGCTCAAGAACAAGAAGCAGGCGCTGGACTGGCGGCAGGATGCAGGGTTAGGCCACGTTACAGCCGAGCTGGTTCCTACTCCGCCTGATGTCGAAAAAGGCGTCCTGGAGTTCGCGCGGCGATCCGGCGTGTGTTTTGGTTCGCTCGATTTCGGCGTTGACGCCCAGGGCACTTGGTGGTTCCTGGAAATCAATGAAGAGGGGCAGTTCCTTTGGATCGATCAATTTAATCGCGAAGCCCGGTTGCTGGAAAAATTCTGCGCCTTCGTAACTGCGCCCCAGGGCTCAACCTTGCCTCTGGAAGCGCGGCAAGACCTGTTCCCTTCTCTGCAAGAATATGAAGATCTGCTCAAGAACGAACAGGTCGCGCCTGTGGGCCGGCCCCGTCAAGATGACCCATTCCTCTCGATGGAAGCCTAAACAATCGGGGGGCTTTGCGATCTTCGTCGCATTTGGAGTACAACAGATGCGATGAAGATCGCGAAGAAAACTCTTAAGCTGGCAGACGCATTCAAGGTTAGGCACGCGGACTCCTTTCGGCTCAAGGATTTCGATCCCGCCGATATCCGCGGCATCCACTCTAAAGAAAAAGCCGATCAACTCTTGCAGCAGAGCATGGCCGTGCTGCAGGATTTGCAGGAGAGACTCTACGCCCAGGACCAGTGGGCCGTGCTCCTGATCGTCCAGGCCATGGACGCAGCCGGCAAAGACAGCCTGATCAAGCACGTGATGTCCGGCGTAAATCCACAGGCTTGTGAGGTATCGAGTTTCAAGCAGCCATCTACCGAAGAGCTGAACCATGATTTTTTATGGCGGACGACGCGACGTCTACCGGAGCGCGGAAAAATTGGCATCTTCAACCGCTCGTATTATGAAGAAGTCCTGGTCGTTCGGGTACATCAGGAATATCTGGAGAAGCAGCATCTTCCGCCGGAATTGGTATCAAAGAAAATCTGGAAAGAACGCTTCAAGGACATCCGGAACTTTGAGGAATACCTTACGCGCAATGGCGTGGTCATCCGCAAATTCTTTCTCCATCTCTCAAAAGAAGAACAGAAGAAGCGGTTTCTTGCCCGGCTGGATGAGCCGGGAAAGAACTGGAAATTTTCCGATGCCGACGTCCACGAACGCAAGTATTGGGACAACTACATGAACGCGTATGAAGACATGATTCGCCACACGTCAACGCCAGAAGCGCCGTGGTATGTCGTGCCGGCCGATCACAAATGGTTTACCCATATTGCGGTAAGTTCAGCCATCATCCAGACGCTTGAAGACATGGACTTGCAATTCCCCAAAGTCGATAAAGTGCGCCGCAAGCAGCTGGAAGCAGCAAGGCAGACGCTGCTGAAGGAGCGCGACTGACTTGAACTGTTATTTTGCCTCGTACTTGAGCTTATCTGAAAGTGGCGACTTCAGCCATTGCTCCAGGCTCTGTGCCTTTCGGTCCCGCTCTGAGGTTTCCGCCGTGGCAACATCAATGGGCCACTGAATCCCAATCTGCGGGTCCGCAAAATGAATTCCGCTTTCGGCGTTCTGGTTATAAACGCCCGTTGTCTTGTACTGCACTTCGCAATCGTCAGTCAACGAACAAAATCCGCGGGCAAAGTTATAGGGCGCCCAAACCTGTTTCTTGTTTCCCTCTGTAACCTCAATGCCAAACCACTTTCCCAAAGTCGGCGAGCCTTTGCGAACATCCACCGCCACCAGGAACGCCGCTCCGCGCGTTACGCGCATCAATTTGCCCATAGGCGGTTCCCACTGGAAGTGCAGTCCGCGCAACACTCCTTTTTTTGACTTGGAATGGTTGTCCTGGACAAAGTTTGTGGGCAGTCCTAATTCCTTGAATTGGTCGGCACGGTAGGTTTCCATAAAGAAGCCGCGTGAATCCCCGCGCACCTCCGGCTGCACGACAACTACTTCATTCAAATGGACTGATTCGATCTTAAAGCTCATTCGGCTTTGGCTCCCTCACAAGTTTGGATTCGCGCGTCAGGAAATGTTCTTTTGCGCCTGCGCCGAATCCATCTTGAGTGTAACAGCCGTCTGGTCTGTACCGGAAAGCGCTTGCCAACCGCGTCGCGAAAGGTCCCAGAAAATCAGGTAGCCCGCTCCGGCAGCAATCGCCAGCAGCAGGAGACCTAGCGGGAGTTCGCCAAAAATGATCTTGCCGATTCCAAACAGCGTTGCATAGACCAAAATGCATCCCATGAGCCAGTCAAAAGCGTTGCTGCTGATATCGCGTACCTGGGGAATCTCCGGCGCCAGCGCTGCAATGCGCTTCCACCCATGCACCGTGGGCCGTACGCGACGATAAAATGCCAGCAGCTTTTCGTCTGACTCCGCCGGAGTAAGAAAAGTGGCTGCAATCCAAACCACCGTCGTGATTCCCGCCGTGATCAGCGAGGTCTTGGCAAATGTAACCGGATCGTCGCCGGAAAAACGCTTGTTGAGATAAACGGCGACCACGGCCGCCACCACCATGGCGCTGATTTCACTCCATGCGCTGATACGCCACCAGTACCAGCGCAGGATGTATACCGCTCCAGTTCCCACGCCAAGGCCCAAAACGATCTGCCAGCCCTGGCCGACAGAATGCAATTGTGAAGCGACATAGCCACTGATCAGGACCATCAGGATGGTAAAAAACCGTCCCACCGCGACGTAATGCTTCTCAGTTTTTTGCCGCACCATGAAACGACGGTACAAGTCGTTAACCAGGTAGGAAACGCCCCAGTTCAATTGCGTTCCCAGCGTTGACATGAATGCGGCAAGAAATGCCGCTACCATCACGCCGCGCAATGCCGGAGGAAGAAAATCGCGCAGCACCATCACGTAACCCTGCTGGGGATTCGCGCCAAAAGCAGCGTCCGGCCGCAAGCCGCCGTGCGGTGAGTAGACTGCCAGCGCGACCAATCCGGTAATGATCCACGGCCAGGGACGAACCGCGTAATGCGCAATGTTGAACCACAGTGTTGCGCCCAGAGAATTTTTTTCGTCGCGGGCGCAGAACATGCGCTGCGCCACATAGCCTCCGCCGCCAGGCTCCGCGCCCGGATACCACGCCGACCACCACTGCACTCCCAGATACATCAGGAACGTAAGCACCGGCAAGGTCCAGATGGCGCTCGATGTCCAGCCGAGATGGAAGTCAGGAAAGAAGGCCAGCGGGTTTGATGTTTGCGCTCCGGTTTTTTGCACCTGTTGGCCAATAAACTGGAGTTGAAGCTTCAGCGCCTGCATGCCGCCGATTTTCACTACCGCAACCCACGCCAGCACCACGACCATTGTCATCTTCAAAGCAAACTGGAACAGGTCGGTAACCAGCACGCCCCACAATCCGCCGATAGATGTGTAAATGCCGGTAAACGGAATCAATACAAAAATGCAGATCAGCAGTGCGGTATGGCTGGGAGCGCCAAGCGTGTAATGCAGCAGGGTATGTCCGCCCAGCGTGAGTTGCAGGACCTTGCCTTGCGCAATGAGCGGACCCAACAACACCGCAATAATGCTGACCATGGCATTGGTGACCCAGCCCAGGATCAGGCAATTCATCGCGAGACCAAGGTAGATGGCTTTGAATCCCCGTAGAAACGCCGCTGGCTTGCCGCCATAGCGGATCTCAGTGAGTTCCACGTCCGTCAGGACTTCGGCTCGCCGCCAGTATCGGGCAAAGAAGAAGACAGTCAACATGCCGCCCAGGCAGGATGTCCACCAGATCCAGTTGCCGGCGATTCCCTGCGTTGCAATCACGCCGCTCACAAACAGCGGAGTATCAGCGGCAAAAGTTGTGGCAACCATGGACGTGCCGGCTAGCCACCAGGAGAGGTTGCGTCCAGAGACAAAAAATTCTTCAGTGTTGCCGCCCGAACGACGCCGGTAATAAATGCCAATCGCAAGGTTGATCAGCAGGTAACCGCCAATCACAATCCAGTCAGTCCAGGTTAGTGGCATAAGGTCTCCTGTCCGCCAAGGCTTGCGGCTCAACGCCAGACTAGCAGATGAAAGCCGTCGCGGAACCCGGGGAAACCGCTTAACCAGTGGGGAGCGCCTGCAAGGTCAATGCCTGTGAACCATGCCGGATGCTGGCCGAAGGTTCGCGATATTCTGCCAAAATCGCTAAAGAATTTCTGTTATCGTTGCGCCATGGTGCAAAAGTTGGTGATCGCCGGCATTTTTCTGCTAGTTCTTTCCTCTCCCGCAATTGCCGGTGACTTTCAGCACGTGGCGCCGGTCCATCTTGATCATGACGGTGAAAAATGGGCGCAGAAAACGCTGAAGAAGCTTTCGCTTGAAGAAAAAGTTGGGCAGATGTTCATGATCCGTCTGGCCATGCCCCAGTTTGTGAACCTCAAAAACCCTGAATACCTGAACTGGCTCGATCAGGTTCAGCGTTACCATCTGGGCTCTGTTCTTCTTACCGTCCCTGCTGAAGGCCCGTCACTTTCTAAGAGCGAGCCCTATGAAGCGGCCATGCTGATCAACCAACTCCAGCGTGCCTCAAGAATTCCATTGCTTGTTGCTGCCGACTATGAGCGCGGCGTTTCCATGCGACTGAACGGTACCACGGTCTTCCCGCACAGCATGGCTTTTGGCGCCGCAGGCAAGCCGCAGTTTGCCGAACAGTTTGGAGAGATCGTAGCCCAGGAATCTCGTGCCATCGGCGTGCAATGGAACCTTATGCCGATTGCCGATGTGAATTCCAATCCCATAAATCCGGTCATCAACACCCGCTCGTTTGGAGAGGATCCCACGCAGGTAAGCACGCTGGTAGCGGCTTATATTCGCGGCGCGCGCAATAATGGCCTTCTCACGGCCGCCAAACATTTCCCCGGACACGGTGACACCTCTACCGATTCGCATCTGGGATTGGCGGCGGTGAATCGAAGCCGCGAACAGATCAGCCAAATTGATCTTCCCCCGTTCCGGGCCGCCATCGCCGCTGGAACAGACGCCGTGATGGTAGCGCACATTACAGCGCCCGCGCTCGAACCAGATCCCTCACGCGTCGCTACCAACTCACCTGCAATCATCACAGGAATACTCAGGCAGCAGCTCGGTTTCAAAGGGCTGGTAATGACTGATGCCATGGATATGGCCGGTCTAACGAGCGTGTATCCGGAAGGCGGCTCGGCAGCGGCCAGACACGCTGCTATCGATACGGTAAGAGCCGGCAATGACATGCTGATTCTCTTTACTGATCTTGATGGCGCGTACAAAGGTCTCTTAAGCGCCGTCCGCAGCGGTGAAATTCCTGAGAAGCGCATTGATGAATCCGTGCTGAAGATTTTGCGCGCTAAGGCCAGCGTTGGGCTGAACAAGGCCAGCCAGATTGATATCAACAAGCTTTCTTCCGTCATCTCCAGTCCGGAAAATCTGGCAATCGCGCAGCAGATAGCCGATTCCGCCATCACTCTTGTCCGCGACAATGGCCGCATGCTTCCGCTCAGATCACAGGGACGTTCGGCTTCTGCTCCGGCTTATGGAACCGTGCAACAAGAAGGAAGTAAGTTTTTGTGCATCGTCTTTACTGACGACGTAAGGAGCGACAACGGCCGCCAGTTGCAGCGCGAGCTGCGCGCGCGCGTGCCCGATGCCCGCATCATCTTTGTCGATCTGCGCATCGCCGCCGGCAGTATGGCTGAAATCCAGAGCGCGCTCAATGCAGCGGAAAATGTTTTGGCTGCTATCTATCTGGTTCCTGTACCAGGTCGCGCTGTGCGGAAGGAAGGCGCTACCGGCGTGAACACTATTTCCGTTCCTGACGCCACGGCAGCTTTGCTCCAATCGATCCTTGAGGCCAAGCGCGAAAAGACGGTGGTCGTCAGTTTTGGGTCGCCCTATTTTTTAGCGGATTTTCCCCGGATTGAAAATTATGTTTGCGCGTACTCCAATGCGATTACCTCTGAGGTGGGAGCAGTAAGAGCACTGTTCGGTGAGATTCCATTTCGTGGCCGCTTGCCGGTGACCATTCCCGGCGTGGCACAACGCGGAGCCGGAATAGACCACCCGGCGCAAGCTCTGCGGAGATAGCCGCCGGAAACTGATAGAAACAACGCCTATTCGGATTCCTGCAACGTCTTTACGTGCGCTTCAAGCGCTCTTGAATACTCGCGTTCGGCCTGCAATTCTGACTGCAATTTTTTCACCAGGCCTTCCAGTCGCATAATCTCGATCTTCAATTTGCCGGCATCGTTGAGCGGCGCTGCTTTTACAGCCACGGCGGCTCCATTTCCATTGGCTACAGGAGGCCGCGCGGCTGAGCTTGGGACCGCTATAGGCGCTGCAACCGCAACCGGTTGAGGCAAAGGCACAGCGGCTGTCGCTGTAATTGGCAATGGCATTGCAGGGGCAGGAGCAGCAGCCACTGCAGCGCGTTGCTGCACTGGCGCGGGAGCGGCGGAAACAGAACGAGGCGGAATGGGCGCCGTTGCTGCCGCAGAAAAAATACTGCTGAGCGCCACCGCTGCATTCGCGGCTGCGGCAGGTGTGGGAACAGGAGCGCCGTTTGTCTTGAGCAGGTGCTTGACGCGGGTGATCAAATCCTGAGGCTGAAAGGGCTTGCGCAGCAGTTCGTCTGCCTTCACGGCAAACGCTTTTTCCGCCACAGCGCGATTCACCACGCCTGACATCAGGATCACTGGCGTTTTCGCCAGTGCGGGATGCGACTTAATATGCTGGCAAACGTCGTAGCCGTCCTTGTCCGGCATAATCACGTCAGTAATCACGATATCCGGCTTCGCCGTTTCAATTTCCGCCAGCGCCGTAGCTGCATCATGGCAGGCCACCACGTTGATGTTCTCACGACGAAAGGCGATCTTGATTACTTCGCGCATGGTCGCACTGTCGTCGATAAAATAGACAGTGGGAATCGTGCTCATCTAAAACCTCCATCACCATTGTCGTGCGCGGACTCATCCAGCTCGCGCAGAGCTTCCAGCATCAGTTCGGTGGCAGAACGCAGCACAGTGCGCGTCGCGGCGCTCTCTCCGGGCAAAAATTTATACGATCCGACATCCACGCCGTTGCAGTGCTTCACAATGTGGACCACGGCATCGTCGCCGATGCGATCTCCACTCTCGGCATGCGTAATAGTGCCATTTTCAAAAAACACGATTCCGTCAATATCGCCGGCATTCACTGAAAGCGATCCGGTCTGCCGCGAATGCACCAGCATCTGCACCACGCCGGGGAGGTCAAGGTGTGAAAGACTGCCGGTCAGTCCCTCGTCAGCGGAATTCAGCATCTGCACGGGGTGGAAGCCTTCAGCGCTGCTGCGCAGGAACGTCTTGATCTGCGCGGCAATCAACTCCGGCCCCAGCCGTTTGTCCACATAATCTGCACAGCCGGAACGGAAAGCCTCCATTAAAGCCTGATCACCGCCGTCGCCCAGTGCAATCACCGGGATATGCGCGGTCTTGGGATCGGCATTGATGATCGGCGGCAAGTCATGCGCGCTAATCTCCCGCAGGTTGGTCGAGCATAAGATGGCGGAAGGCGTGTCATATTCCAGCATGGTCAACGCATAACCTGATTGCGTGGTATGCACCACTTCAAATCCTTCCAACTTGAGCGCTTCCGTAATGCGGCGAGCCAGAAACACGTTGGCATCGATCAGCAAAATCTTTGCGGGCGTGGCAACGGTTGGGTTCATGCGGTCGCCTCCGCGCAGATCAGTTTTTCCAGGGCTACTACCGCGACGGTTTCATTCCCAATGGACAGCATGCCGCTGACATAAGGCGGTTCAATGCCCTTGAGCGGAATGATTGCGGCACTGGCCAGTTCACACTCGCCAGTGACCGGCACAGCCGTCAATTCCTGCCGCGCTCCGATTTTGCAATTCGCAATCAAATAAAACTTTCTTGGCGGCGCTGCCGGCCCAACCAGGACCTGGGCCACGTCACACACCGGAACAATCCTTCCCCGCCGTACCAGCACGCCCGTCAAAAGTGGTGTGCGATGCGGAAACGTTTGCACGCTGTCCGGCCGTGCCAGTTCAGTCACCGTCTCTGCCCGCAGAGCAAAGCGCTTTTCGCCCAGAGGAAAGAGCACGTACGATTTGTCTCCCTCCGCGATCATACGGTCACCACGCCACGCACACGTTCCAAACCTGCCATGACGACTTCCAACTCCGGCCTGTTCAGGAAGGCAGTGT
>DASXIL010000327.1:0-1545 GCA_036497985.1 Candidatus Angelobacter sp.
CGCTTTCTTCAGACCATAGGCTGCCGCGCTGATCGCAGCTAACGGCAGTTCGCGCGGGTGTCGCTCTGGGGCAGCAAACGCTCTGGCGCGCCGCGCCGCCTGTGGCCGAACATTGCTGATGGTAACTGCGGCTTGCAGCGAAAGAATGCCCCGCCGCACGAAAGCGCCTTTCAATATTTCAGTGTATTTCCCGTTAAAAGGCGCGCTTTGACCGAATGACACCATGTGCGCCGCTACCTGGCTGTAGTAATCGGGTACAACCGGTGCTTCGAGGATACTCCCGACGAGAATCTTTGCGATGTCCTGCGTGGTTGCCAGCAGCTCATCGGAGCCGGCGGACGATCCCTGAAGCTTGAACATTCCGGCCAGGGAGTCCAGGAAGGCGGCCGTGAACACGCGCGAAAAGGAGTGCGGTTCTGACGACAATTGAGACGCCGGCGCCGATGGCGGCAGAGTCTGGGGATCGCGATAAAAGAAAGAATTGGCTGCGTTGCGCAGGCAGTCCGCATCAACCGCGTCAGGGTGGCCAACGCGGATCGCGGCGCCGAGCTGCTCTGCCAGCCGGGAAAGACGCGAATTGCGATTCAGTGTGCCTCCGGTTTCAGCCAGCAGCGCCTGCCGGAATGAAGGCACTTGCAAAGCGGAGAGCATGGCGCTCATGTCGCCCATCGATTCATGGAAAGCTGCCGCTTCAATCGTCTGGGCGTCAAATAACTGGGGTCGAATGGCGTCGAGGACGGCGTGCCCCATCTCATGGCACGCCACGTCAGGGCTTTCGCCGGAAAAAAATACGCGTCCTTTCACGGTATCGTGAAAGAAATGCAGCCCCGGGCTGTCATCGCCATCGCCGCGAGTATAGAACGCGTTCAGGTCAACACCGGAATCCAGATCCACCGGAAGGGTGCTGCCAATCTCCCATGATGTGCCGGCCGGCGCGATGCTGCTCCAAAAATCGGCTGTCCTGCGCAACGCGCAAGCGTTTGCATAGAACAAGAATTCGCGCGTCCCCGGCTGATAAATGTTGGGCGGCGGCACTGTCCCGCCAATCTTGAACGGCAGAGGCTTGGCGGCCTGGTTGGGCACAGGAACCTGGATTGGCGCAAGCGCAGGCTGGGACTTTGGATCGCCGGGATCGTCTTCCAAGCAAGCGACGGTCGCGCTTCCGGCAGGAGTGGTGGGCTTGGACGATTTGTGTGATTTGGCTTTCTTTCTCAATGGCATGGATGCCTCCTGAAGGATCTTTAAAATTCCAGATATTTCGGGCTCATGATGTGTGCGAGTTCGGGTCTTTATAAGTAAGTTCCGAATTGCGAAATGGAAACTCCTGGCTCGCAAGCTGCAAAAAAGCTCATATGGTTAGTGACACAAATGCTGGCAGCGTTTCAATATTGATTGTTCGAGCCAACCACCACTCTAGTAAACGCGATTTTATGCCATTTCCCTTTACCGGCTTACTTGGAATAAGCAGCCATTCCGTTCTGTTTTGAACGGCCGCTGTCTAAAATTGGAGTAGTTTCGACTCGTACTTTCGAACCGCTGACTCGA
>DASXIL010000328.1:0-5400 GCA_036497985.1 Candidatus Angelobacter sp.
TCATGACGAGCGTAAAGCTCATTGTCGGTTCAGCCAAATGGTAGCCCGGAAGGCCCGCACGCAGCCCAAAGTTGATCAGCGTGGCCACCACTCCCCAAACCACAAACCCGGCAACCAATCCCAAAATTGTCCGTTTCATAAAACACCTCGCTATTAGTTTAATTAAACTAGTATACTCCAACTATGAAGGCGGAGCTGCTAATTCTTGGCGTCCTGCATAGAGGCAATTTTCACCCGTATGAGATCAAGCGCCGCCTGCAGAACGCGATGATCGAGTGCTACACCGACGTGGACGTGGGTACGCTCTATTACGCGATACGACAACTGGAGAAGAACGGTCTGATCGCAGAGGTGCGACAGGAGCGCGTAGCTCGCGGCGGCATGCGCACCGTCTACGGAATTTCAGCCAGCGGCAAGCGGCGATTTCAGCAACTCCTGAACGAGCAGTTTGCCGCTCCGGGGCCAGTGGCCCAAACGCTCTACGGCGCGATGCTTTTTCTGCAATTCGGCAATCTGCCTTTGATCGCAGATCTGCTGCGAACCAGGATCTCGCGAGAGACGGAGTCGATTCGAGAAACCGCGGAAATCCGCAAGCAACTCGGGTCAATGCCCGCGACGGGTGCGCTTCATCTTATGAAACACCTTGAGCTGCAGCATCGCCTTGATCGGAAGTGGCTGCAAGGGGTGCTCGCCGACCTAGAGGGAGGGCGTGTGCGGGACGTGGCAAGATCGGTAGTAGGGCGTCTTCAACGAAAATGAAACCAAGTGCCAGCTTGCCGTCTTTAGCGCGGCCGCGCCCACAATGTGCCGGGTAGAAAGCCGGCCCAGCCTCATGTAGGATTGGCGCGTAACTTTTATCTTTTATCTTTGGCAAGCGCGGACTAGTCTACCGTCGGCCGCGCGGGAGGTAATCGTGGCAAAGTCTAAAGTGGCAAAGCGCAAACCGGCAAAGCCTAAAGCTGAGGACGATCGGGGGAAGAGAATCCCCGAAAATAAAATCGAAGCCCTGAAACGCCGCGCAGAAGAGCTTTGTGGCGGCCAGATGGAGGTCGGCAACCTGGACGACTACCCAGCCGAGGTGCCAGCCGAAGTGGAAGAAGGATTCTGGAAACACGTGGTGGACTACGAGGAAGCTCCGTGGATAACCCACTTCCAGCAACTTGAGAATGCGGGCGTGTCACTCCCCGCGCCGGATTCGCTTAAGGATGAGGAATTGACGGCAAAACTCTGGGATTTAATCCAAAAGCTCGCCTTGTTGCATGTGTTTATCGAGCAGACAGATCATCTCAGCGACCGCGAACTCTATAGCCATCTCTGGACCGATTCCCTGCGGGAAGAAACAAAGGCAATGCCAATGGCCGCGGGTTCCGCGTGGCACATCCAACTGCTGGGCAGCTGCAGCGAGGAAGATATGGTGCTCTATCTCAAGTATTACGCGGACGACGACTTTCGCCGCCATTGGCACAAGAATTGGCCCAAAGATCCCATTCCCATGCACGAAGACCCGCCTTACGACCGCGACCGTCTGCTGCCCAAGCCGGACTACGGTGCGCCCACTGATGGGGAGCCCAACTGAAGCCTGGAAATTCGGGAACAGACGGGACGTTTTTTGCTATTAACGAAAAACCCAGCCCGCACGAGAAACAGAAAATGTTCCATCTGTCGTGAAGCCCCACAGGCAAGAAAATTTAGCCGCGAATTCACGCGAATCAACACAAAATTGGAACAGCGAAATAACTACGCGAATTGTTTTGTCGCTGGGTCCGGAACTTCGGAAAAACCCTAGGCGTTAATTGCCTTGCCCTCCACCGCACTGAAGGCATCGAGCATTCCCTCTGAAACCGTGGGATGCGCGTGGATGGTAAACATCATGTCTTCAATCGTTGCTTCCAGTTCCAGCGCGGTCACCGCTTCCGCCACCAGCTCCGTGGCCAGGGGACCGATGATGTGTACGCCCAGAATTTCGCCGTACTTCGCGTCGGACACAACTTTGATAAAGCCCTCATGGTTATTGATGATGGTG
Source organism: Candidatus Angelobacter sp. (assembly GCA_036497985.1). Classification (GTDB taxonomy): domain Bacteria; phylum Acidobacteriota; class Terriglobia; order Terriglobales; family Acidobacteriaceae; genus Angelobacter. The sequence continues at coordinate 2,024 of DASXIL010000328.1, forward strand.
GCTTTGGAGTTCGCCGTAAACGGGAATTTGCCGATTTTCACCTGGTGTCCGGCTTCTTTGGCTTTGGTTTCCGTCAGGCCCACACTGCCGATCTGCGGTTCACAATAAGTGCAACCCGGGATGTGATTTTTGTTGACGGCTTTGGCAGGCTTGCCGGCAATGCGCGTAACGGCCACGATGCCGCACATGGAGCCAACGTGCGCAAGCTGCGGCATGCCGGCAACGATGTCACCAATGGCGTAAATGCCTTTTTCGCCGGTCTCCATCCATTCATTCGTGTGGACAAATCCGCGTTCCACTTTGATGCCCGGCGCTTTTTCCAGGCCAATGCCTTCAGTATTTGGTCCGCGGCCAACGGCCACCAGCACCTTTTCCGCTTCCAGCTTTTGCGTGGCTTCGCCTTGCGGCGTGAAGCTCACGGAGACGCCGTCTTTGGTCTTCTCAACTTTTTCAACCTTGGTGTTGACGAAGCAGCTGATGCTCTTCTTCTTGAACGACCGCAGCAGCTCTTTGCTAACGTCTTCGTCTTCTACGGGCACAAGGCGCGGGAGCATCTCAATGACGGTGACTTCCGCTCCGAACGAACGATAGATGGAAGCAAACTCCACGCCGACTGCGCCGGAGCCAATGATGACCATCGACTTGGGAAGGGCCGGAAGGCTGAGCACTTCAATATTGGTGAGAATACGGTCGTCAGCTTTCAGGCCGGGCAGCATGCGCGCGAATGATCCGGTGGCCAGAATGATATTTTTGGCCTGCACCTGGGTGGCACCTTTGCCGCCTTCGACTTGAACGGTATGCACGCCATTTTTGGCCGATCCGGTCAGCCGTGCGAAGCCGAGCACGCGATCAACCTTATTCTTGCGCACCAGGAAATCAAGCCCCTTGGTGTGCTTGGTGACAATCTTGTTCTTGCGGTCCTGGATATTTTTCCAATTCAGTTTGCCTGCGCCCAGGCCGTCAATGCCATATTCTTCAGCGGCCTTCAGGTGGTCATAAACTTCAGCGTTGAACAGCAGCGCTTTTGTGGGGATGCAACCAACGTGGAGGCACGTTCCGCCGAGCTTGTCCTCTTTTTCAATGAGGCAGGTCTTAAGTCCAAGCTGGCCGGCGCGGAAAGCGGCTGAGTATCCGCCGGGGCCTCCGCCGATAATGGCGACGTCATAAATAGTGTCTGGCAAAATAGCGCTCCCTCTGGTTGGAAAATCTTCTCTTTTGAGACCAAGCAGACAAACAAGTGATTGTAAACCGGACAAGGCTCCAGCCTCAAAACGCTGGCCGCGTTCCGTATGCCTGAGAGATTTTCTCCGTCTCCATTAGATTAAGGTTGGCGGGGGAAGGATTCGAGCGCGGCCCTGGGCGAAACGGGACAAGCCAGGCCTGATCGACTAAGATAGTCGCGACAAACGGTTACTTCGTAGTTGTTCTTGGGGACACGGCGGTATGATCTTGACCGGCGTCGCACACGAAGCGCTTTGAACTCCTGGCTTTCGCCGCAGACCACGTAAGGAGGATACCTATGTCAAGCATCGGGGAGATCTCGCGAAGATTCATTGAAAGCGTGGCGCAGGATGTCCGTTACGGACTGCGGGGCCTGCGCAAATCGCCCGGCTTCACCACGGTGGCCATGCTGACTCTGGCACTGGGCATCGGCGCCTCGACCGCAATCTTCAGCATCGTCAACACGGTGTTGCTGCGTCCGCTGCCTGTCCGGGACCCCTCGCGCCTGGTGCACATCACTACGGTGATACCCCTGTGGCCGGAAATGGTGATGGGGCAGACCATTACGAACCTGCGCGACATCGAAGCGCAGTCTCACTCATTCGAGACTATCGCGACGATTTTACCGCAGGCGAGAACTATTACAGGAAGTGGTTATCCGGAACAGCTCGCCACGGCTGAAGTTTCCTCCGGCTTTCTCACATTGTTTGGGTTTCATCCGGTACTGGGCCGCGACTTTCTCCCCGAGGATGAACAACGGCAAAATGGCGACGTCGTGCTGCTGAGTTATGAGTTATGGCAGCGGAAATTTGCGGGTGACCCCAAGATTGTTGGTACGGTGGTCAAACTGGATCACCAGCCGTTTACAGTGGCTGGCGTTCTACCACCAGGCTTAGCGTTTCTCGCGAAGATCGATGCATTGGCTCCCCAGATTGCACCTGAGCACGTAGAGCGGGGGATGGGGAATTATGAGACGCTTGCGAGGCTGCGCCCCAGCGTTTCGCTCGCCATGGCCCAGGCTGACTTAGATAGCATTGCCGCCGGTATCGCACGCCAGAATCCCGAGATGGAAGCCGGCATTCGCTTCCCCCTGGAGCCGCTTCAGAAGGCGCCCAGCAGGAGGCCGGAATTGCTGGCGCTGCTGGGTGCGGTGGGATTTCTGCTGCTCATTGCCTGCGCCAACGTGAGCAACCTGGTTCTTTCACGGGGCCTGCGGCGGCAGCGGGAGATCGCCGTTCGCGCCGCTCTGGGCGCAAGCCGCCGACGGATCGTGCGGCAACTCCTGATCGAAAGTTTTCTTCTGGCTCTCGCCGGAGGAATGGCGGGAGCGGTGTTCGCGGCCGCGGGCGTGCGGATGTTTCGCGTCCTGGCGCCGGCAAATTCCCCCCGTCTGGCAGAGTTGCACGCCGAGCCGGCCCTATTGGTGATCGCTTTCGTCCTCTCGGCCCTGGCAGGAATCCTCTTTGGTCTTGCTCCGGCGATGAGCACGGTGCGCCCCGACTTGAATCGGGTGATCAGGGACAGCTCCACGGCCACCTCGGCACCGGCCCGAATGCTGTCATTACGAAATACTTTGGTGGTCGCCGAAGTGGCGCTGGCTTTGGTCCTGCTCACCGGATCGGGACTCATGGTGCAGAGCATGGTCCGCCTTCTCACCGTGGATACCGGTTTGCGCACCGACCATCTGGTGACCGGTGAACTGACATTGCCGAAAGCTCAGTATGGTTCAAGAGACGCTCAGCGGATCTTTGTGCAGCGGCTGTTAGAGTCCCTGCAGGCCCAGTCGCAGTTCAGCGGAGTTGCATTGACCAATTCCCCCGTCTTCTCCGGGCAGCTGTTTAACCTGAAACATTTCAACCCATCTTTGATGGGTATCGATGAAGAGGAGACCAACTTTGAGGCGATTACGGTCACTCCAGGATTTTTTGAAACTTTGGGCATTCGTCTTCAGCGCGGACGCTTCTTCAGCGAGCATGACAACAAAGGCACTTCTCCGGTGGTCATCATCAATGAATCAGTGGCGCGCCGGTTTTTTCCCGGCCAGAACCCGATTGGCAGATTGCTGAAGTTCAGCCCGGATGATCCAACGCAGCAATATCAGGTTGTGGGTCTTGTCGCCAATACCCGCGATACCAGCCTGGATGCCGGACTTCGTA
>DASXIL010000329.1:0-2144 GCA_036497985.1 Candidatus Angelobacter sp.
GCCGGCTTCTCTATAAAGTCCGATATAACTGCATTCCCGTCCATGGTGACAATGCCGCATCGAGCGGGATCGGCCACTTGATAGATGCCCAGCGTCGCCCGGAGACGTTTCTGCGTATGGAATGCAAGCATTCGTCGCAAGTCAACATTCGTCAGCACGTCTGCATAAAGGACAAAGAAGGACTCTTCCCGGGCAATAAACTTACGGTTTTCTGCCAACGTTCCCGCGCTGCCAAGCAGTTCCGGCTCTTCGACAATGTGCATCCGCACTCCGGTTTTTTGTTCTGCCGCAAACTGTCGGATAGCTTCCGCATGAGCATGCGTATTGACCAGAACGTCAGTGATTCCAACAGCCTTGCAGTTGCTGAGCCATATCTCCAGCAGAGGAACACTTTGGATCGGCAGCAGGCATTTGGGAACACTGTCCGTTAACGGGCGCAGGCGTGTACCGTTTCCCGCCGCCAGGAGAAAAGCCTTCATGAGATAAGAATAAATGACGCTGCGCTAAAGACGGAATTCACCACTTGGCCCCAGAGACGGACATGACCACGCTAAGCTGTTTGCGCTTCCATTGCCATGCAGACTTGATGATCTCCGGCAGAGAAGAGTGTTCGGGACTCCAGCCCAGTTCATGCATAATGCGCTTTGGGCTGGCGCACAGTATCGCTGGATCACCTTCACGCCGGGCGCTTACACGCAACGGGATCATGCGGCCTGTAATTTCGGCCGCGGCATTACATACTTCTTTCACTGAGTAGCTTCTTCCCAGCCCGATGTTGTAAGCACGCATCCCTGGTTTGTTCAAATTCTGCAGAGCACAAATATGCGCGCTGGCAATGTCGAGCACGTGGACATAATCGCGCAGGCACGTGCCGTCGGGCGTGTCATATTCATCACCATAGATGTTAAAGACCTTACGCTCCCCCGCGGCCGCCTGAAGTAAAAGGGGAATGATGTGCGTTTCCGGATCGTGGCGTTCTCCCAACTCCGCCGTCGCGCCGGAAGCGTTGAAATAACGCAGCGCGGTCACGCTCCATCCGTACGCACGCGAATACCATTCAAGAACGCGCTCGAACATCAACTTGGTTTCGCCATAGGAATTGACAGGCTTCTTGGGATCATCTTCCTCAATGGGAACACGCTCCGGCGTGCCATACACCGCGGCTGAAGATGAGAACACAAAATTCTTGATTCCCGCGGCACGAAGCACCTCCAACATCGCGATTCCTGAAGCTACGTTGTGCTGAAAAAACATTCCGGGATTGCTGACCGACTCAGGAATGAGAGCTTTGGCGGCAAAATGAAAAACAGCATCGAACTGGATATGGCTCACCAGTGATTGCATCGCGCTCTGGTTGCCAATGTCTATCTGGAAGAAAGCCACACCGGAAGGAACTGCTTCTCTGTATCCGGTAGAGAGGTCATCCACAATCGTGACGGAATGCCCTTTTCGCAACAGTTCAGCGCAACAGACTGACCCTACATATCCAGCGCCACCCGTAACCAGCACATTTGCCATGCTACACTCCTGATCCGCGCAAGACCCGTACCGGGGTCTTGATGAGTATTTTCAGGTCAAACCATAGCGACCAGTTCTCTGTGTAAAACAAATCCATTTCGATTCGTCGCTCGTAGCCTGCTTGCTGATCGCCACTGACCTGCCAGTAACCGGTTAAGCCGGGTTTTATTTCTGCAAAGATCCAGCCTACATCATCATATTTTTTGAGTTCAATGGGAGTAATCATCCTTGGACCAACCAGACTCATTTCTCCTTTGAATACGTTCCAGAGCTGAGGTAGTTCATCCAGACCCGTGCGGCGCAGCTTGGCTCCGACAGCGGTAATGCGGGGATCGTCTTGCAACTTGAAATTCACTTCAAATTGCCGGCGAAGAAGAGGATCACGCCCCAACACTTCATCGGCATCCACACGCATGGTTCTTAATTTGAAAGCGTCAAACTCGCCCCCTGGCCCCACTACGCGACGCCGAAAGAAGGCCGGGCCGCCGTCATGAAGTTTGATTCGCAGCGCCAGAATCAATACAACCGGGGCAGACATAACCAGAAAAACCAAGGTGCCAATAAGATCGATTGCTCTCTTCAATGTTCGGTCCCGCTGTGTGAGCGGCAGCCGTTGTTTTCGTATG
>DASXIL010000330.1:0-5381 GCA_036497985.1 Candidatus Angelobacter sp.
CATGGCGCTGCTCATCTCCAGACTGGGATCGCTGCGGAACAAATCGGAAGTCGCGCGGACCTCCTGTTTCCATTTGTCCAGGTCAACATCCAGTTTCGCCAGGTCGCGTACTGACTGCGATGGCTTTTCCTGCGAGAAGTCCGCCAGATCGGTTTCGGTTTCTACGCTCTTGAGAGCAGCTTGCTTTTCCGTAAAGCCGCTGAGCGCGGACTTATATGCCTTGTCGGTGGCCAGCCAGAGCTGTCGCCTGAGCGCCAGTTCGTCATTGTCGGTTGGCATTACTTCCACCGCGCCCATTCCTTCGCCGAAATAGCTGTCTTGTTTGTAGTCGCCAATGCGGACGACCACTCGCACCAGCCGCCCGCTGTTCACCTGGTCTGTGCGTAGCGCGCCCAGCGTCGCATCGGCAATGTTGTCCTGGATTTCCGTCACCTGGTAATCGATGTAATAGGGCCTCTGCAACTGCCCCAGTTGCAGTTTTTCCTGGGAGCGCTTCAGCTCCGCAAGCATGGCCTTCAACACCGCATCGCCGTGATCGTTCGATGACACCGAAGCGGCAGCAGGCGTAGTGGCGCTATCTCCGGCCAGGGCAAGCGCCGAAAGAACAACCATCAGAAGAAAAGCACTAATTAACCGGCGCATTAGCGCACCCCCGATTTGCTGGATTGCTGGATCGCAACCTCGGCTTTTTCTATACCCGGCGGCGGCAACAGCGGCGGTCGCTCATGCCCCTGCGAAACCTTCTGCACCTCTATCTCTGAAAACAGCATGGCCGGCGCGGCCGCGGACACTGGGACCGAACCCGATTCCGCTCCGCACTCGCCGTTAAATACATCCATCTTCTGCCCCGTGAGAACAATCCGGTTCAGCGCGTTCAGTGGCGTTCCAATAATGTCCACGCCGCGCACCAGTTCATCGGGGCGCCCATCTGGATACACCTTCCAAACCATCAGCGGCATCACCTGAAACGCCTGCGGCATGTTGCGCATCGTCAGCGTAAAGCCGCCCGCGATGTCTTCAAAGTAAAGCCCAAATGGCTTCTTCTGCTTGCGGATCTCGTTGATCAACTCCTGCCGCAGCTGAGAATCCGCCACGGTCTTGTTGGAGCGAACAATCAAATTTCCCTGCCGTCCCACTGGCATCATGCCGGTCTGCCCGCGTCCGTGTCCGTTCGATTGCAAAAAGCCTTTTACCGGCATCCGCGACATCAGAAACTGCTTCAGGACGCCGTTTGAAATCAGCTCTACCTTCTTGCTCTTCTCGCCTTCTTCGTCGTAACTGTAATTGCCGCTCAGCTCCACGCCGTCCAGTTTCGCCAGTGTGGGATCGTCTTCCACGCTCAAAAACTTCGGCAACACCGGCTGCCCGATCATCTTGGTAAACGTCTGGCCTTCATTCTCTCCGCGCTGCCGTTGCCCTTCCAGCCGATGGCCCACCACCTCATGGAAAAAGACCGCCGCCGCGCGACCGGAAAGCAGCGCCGGCCCGTTGAATGGTTCCACCACCGGCGCTTTCTTCAGCTTCTGCAGGTCCTGTGCAATCTTCTCGATCTTGGCCGCCATCTCCTGCTCCGGCGCCAGCTTGTCAAATGTGGAAGCATCAAACGTTTCCGACCGTGCCAGTTCCATGCCATCGGATGAGCGCGTGCTGCCGAGCGCGAGCACCCGGATCAGCGGGCGCGAATCCACCAGCCGCGAGCCTTCGCTGGAAACAAAGTAGCGCGTTGTGTCCTCCACCAGCAACACTACCGTCGAGCTTTCAATGTCAGGATATTTCTTGAAGATTGAAGAAAGCCTGCGCACTCGCTCTTCCCACTCATGCGCGTCAAATTTCGGCGGAACAATTTCCTTCCCGATATAAACCTGCGGCTTCTCCGCTGAAAAATCCGGCGACGAATCCTCCTCATCCGCGCGGACCTTCGTATTGGTCTTCACCTCAAGAAATCCCTGCGCGGCTTTCTTGTACATTCGATCGGTGTTGATCCAAAGAACGCGCGCAATTGCGTCGGCCTTATCTTCCAGCGGAAGTGAGGCAGTAGTGACCGCGTTGAACCTGTTCTCCCCGTGGGTGTTGTCCAGCTCGCGGCTCCCCACGCGGACAGAAACATCCACCGTGCGGTCATGTCGCTTGATGTTGGCCATCAACGCGCCATTGCTCGCCATAATGACGGAACCAAAATCCTCGTTTCCGGCATAGCTGATGAAGTAGGGCGCAGGATCCGCCTTGCTGAGCGAACTCATGGCGCGATCAAGCTCCTGCTGCAAGGTGTGCAGCAATACCGGATCGTTGGCGCCGGCTGCGGCCGTCTGCCCCAGCATGGCCGTAGCAGACAAAGATAGTAGTAAACAGAGAAAGTATGACTTCAGAGATGACATGGCTAAAAGAAGTGTACCTCAAGCTTTAGACACCGGAAATGTTACCTTAGGCAGGGTCTACGCTTCTTAGTTGTTTCCCCTCATTTTTCACCGCAAAGGACGCTAAGGGCGCAAGGAAGGGCTATAAGGCGTTCATCACGCGAAGAACACCGTCTCGAAGGGTGAAGCGTATGAGTTGCAGAGCCTGATGAATGGCGATGAGGGAAATCCACTGATGCAATCCCACAACCACTAAAATCGTCAACCAATAAATCCAGCCGATGTGCAGCATCCAGCTTCACCTTTTCATAAAGGAGTGGCTGAATTGCCTTGCAAACGCAAAAAGACTCCCTCCATGACGAGTTTTTTAGCTCATTTTCTTTCTTTGCGCCCTTTGCGCCCGTTGCGGTGAAATTCCTATCTTAATTCCCCCGCTGACTTCGCCGAAGCAGGCTTCCACCTCAGTATCGGCTTTCTTGCCGCGCCAGTTTCATCCAGACGCTTCACCCTCGTTGTGTGAGGCGCATTCTTTACGAACTCAGGATCTTCCTCCGCTTCACGCGCAATTGACTTCATCGCATCTACTAGCAGATCCAGTTCTTCCAGCGACTCACTTTCCGTGGGCTCGATCATGATCGCGCCATGCACCACCAGCGGAAACGACACTGTATAAGGATGGAAGCCGTAATCGATCAACCGCTTGGCAATGTCCCCGGTCTTCACGCCTTTCTGTTCCTGAATGCCGTCGCTGAAGACCACTTCATGCATCGACGGGCTCTGGTACGGCAAGGTGTAATCGCCTTCCAGCTTTTTGCGAATATAGTTGGCGTTCAGCACCGCGTCTTCCGTCGTCTGCCGCAGGCCGTCTGGACCATTCGCCAGCGTGTAAGCCAGCGCGCGTACATGCATGCCAAAGTTTCCGTAGAACATGCGCACGCGTCCCACTGATTTTGGACGGTCATAGTCAAACGCCAGCGTGCCGTCAGCTCGTTCAACGATTACCGGCTTCGGCAAAAATGGTTCCAGAATCTTCTTGCATGCCACCGGTCCCGATCCCGGCCCGCCACCGCCATGCGGCGTGGAAAAAGTCTTGTGCAGGTTCAGGTGCATTACGTCTACGCCAAAATCGCCCGGGCGTGTCTTGCCCACCAGCGCGTTCATGTTCGCGCCATCCATATATAGAAGACAGCCCTTCTCGTGGAGAATGTCGGCAATCTTATGGATCTCCTGCTCAAAAATTCCCAGCGTGTTGGGATTGGTCAGCATCAGCCCGGCGATGTCTTCATTCATCTGCGACGCTAGCGCGCTCACGTCCACCATGCCGCGTGAGTTCGACTTCAAATTTTCCACCGCGTATCCGCAAATGGCCGCCGTCGCGGGATTCGTTCCATGCGCGGAATCAGGAATCAGGATCTTCTTGCGCGGGTTCCCTTTCGACTGCAAATACGCATGCATCAGCAGGATTCCGGTCATCTCGCCGTGCGCGCCTGCCGCCGGCTGTAGAGTGATCGCGTCCATGCCCGTAATGTCCAGCAGGCAATCGGAGAGCGTCTTCATCACACGCATCGCGCCCTGTGAGACTTCCGCAGGCTGGTAAGGATGCGCGTTGGCCAATCCCGGAAAACGCGCGACCACCTCGTTCACCCGAGCGTTGTACTTCATGGTGCAGGAGCCCAGCGGATACATGCCAAGATCGATCGCGTAATTCCACGTGGAAAGCCGCGTAAAGTGGCGGATGATTTCCATCTCGCTCACCTCCGGCATGTTGCCCAGGTTCTCGCGGGCGACGGAACCCAGCGCTTTTGTGTAATCGACCTCGGGAACATCCAGCGGCGCAAGGCGGTAACCTTTCTTCCCCGGTGACGACCGCTCAAAGATCAGCCCTTCATTCTGATTAACGTGGTGTGTCGCTTTTTTGATGTCTTTGTTGCTCATTGGCCCACCGCCTGCGCTGCCGCGTCAATCTGCTCTTTGCTGTTAAGCTCCGTGCAACACCACAATGATGCATTGCCCAGTTCGGGATAATGCCAGCTCAACGGGAAGCCGCCAATCATCTTCTTTTCCAACAGTCGTTTATTGATCGCGTGCGCATCGTCTTTCGTCTTCACCACAAATTCATTGAAGCGCGGCGCGCCCTCAAAAAGAATCTTTCCCTTTTTTGCAAACTCCTTCGACGCATACGTGGCCTTGGCCAGGTTCTGTGCAGCCAGCTCTTTCAGACCTTCGCGCCCATAGATCGTGAGGTAGATCGTCGCCATGGTGGCAATCAGCGCTTGATTGGTGCAGATTTTCGATGTCGCTTTCTCACGCCGGATATGCTGTTCGCGAGTGGACAACGTCAGCACGAATCCGCGTTTGCCGTCTTTATCTTTTGTCTCGCCCACCAGCCGTCCTGGTATCTGGCGAACGAATTTTTCTTTCGTCGCCATCACTCCGGCATACGGCCCGCCGTAGCCCAGAGGGACGCCGAATGACTGCGTCTCCATCGAGACGATGTCTGCCTCCACCGGCGGCTTCACGATTCCCAGCGATAGCGCCTCAGCAATTGAAACGATCAGCAGCGCGCCTTTCTTATGCGCCAGATCAGCCACGGTGGCAACGTCTTCAATCGTGCCAAAGAAATTTGGCGACTGGATCAGCACACAAGCGGTGTCGCTGGTGATCTTCTTCTCCAGATCAACCATGTCAACCCGACCGTTTTCCAGGTAATCGCATTCCGTGATCGGCAGTTTCTGGTGCTGCGTGTATGTGTGCATCACCTCTCGGTATTCCGGATGCACGCTGCGGGCTACCACCGCGGCTTTCCTTCCCGTAATGCGCACTGCCATCAGCATGGCTTCAGCCGCGCCCGTTGAGCCGTCATACATTGAGGCGTTCGCCACTTCCATTCCGGTCAGTTCGCAGATCATGGTCTGGAATTCAAAGATCGCCTGCAGCGTTCCCTGCGCAATCTCCGCCTGGTATGGCGTGTATGACGTCAAAAACTCGCCGCGTGAAACCATGGCGTCAATCACCACCGGACGGTAA
>DASXIL010000331.1:0-4065 GCA_036497985.1 Candidatus Angelobacter sp.
TGCGCCTTAGTAAGACGATCACGGCTGATGGCGCGGGCGCGTTCAGCTCAAGTTGGACTTCCGTGGGAAGTTATACGGTCACGGTTGCAGCGCCGGGATTTGCCGGCGTGAGTACAACCGCCACCGTCAACACAGGTTTGATCACAGCGTTGAACGTGACGCTCAAATAAGTTTCGGTCATAACCAACGCACCAGAAATTTGCCGGCGGAAGCTGTAATTTGTTCCGTCGGCGAACGTCTTTAGGGATGAGGTCTGACTCGGCCCAAAAATGTATCCTTCCGCAAGCCCGAAAGCATCGCCAGGCAAACATAATATTTTTCGTAAGATCATTTTGGCGTGTTTCATCGCATATTTCCTTTTTTCAATTCTGGCCGGAATTGTTATTGCCGATTTCAGCCTCAAGCTGCGTCGCCTTCCGCTGCGCCATCAGCAGGCGATTGCCGCCGCCGTGCGAACTGATTTCCACGCCGGATTGCAGGATGTGACGATCACCGCAGCTGATGGAGCGGCGCTCAAGGGCTGGTTTGTCCATCCACGGAACTACAACGGCAATGCGGTAATCCTGCTGCACGGAATTACCGACAATCGCGAAGGCGTGGCCGGATGGGCGTTTGCTGCTCGAACACGGCTACGCGGTTTTGCTTCCAGAACGCGCGCCGGCACGGTGAGAGCGGCGGTCAACTGGCCACCTATGGCGTTAAAGAATCCGATGACATTCATCGCTGGGTTTCGTGGATATACGCCACGATCCTCCGCAATGTGTGTATGGATTCGGAGAGTCCTACGGCGCGGCGTTGATGCTGCAATCCCTGGCCGTGGAAAACCGTTTTTGTGCCGTGGCGGTGGAGAGTCCGTTTTCAACCGCGCGAGAAATGAGTTATGAACGCGTCTCCCGTCCGCTGCACTTAGGGCCTTGGTTCGGACGCACACTTGGTCGTCCCGCAATCTGGTCTGCAGTTGTATATGCGCATGTTCGTTATGGGATCGATCTATTGCAGCCCAGCCCGCTGGAGGCGGTCGCGCATTCTACAGTTCCTGTGCTGCTGATCCATGGCGAGGACGACAGGAATATCGCTTCGCGGCATTCTCAACTTATCGCCAACGCCGCGCCCGATCACGTTGAGCTCTGGCTGGTGCCTCATGCCGGACATACCATGGCGTGGGCCGCCGCGCATCGTGAATTTGAGACCCGTCTTCTGGGCTGGTTTGCATCACACACCCATCCGCGGCCTAACCTCGCCAATTCCGCAACTGCAGTTTCTCTCTAATTTTGCAAATATATCCATTTTTTGGGATGTTTTTGCACCGCCCTTTGTGCAGCTCTGGTTCCATTTACGGATTCGGAACAGATTACCTTCTTCTAATCTTTCCTGCTGCTCTGGAGAGTAAGCTGCATCCCGGTTTTTTTTCAGCCCGGATGCGAACGTCTGGTGCACAACGCAGGCGGATCTAGAACATCCGAAAAACCAGAAAGCAGCACAACTCAAACCGTGCGCACTTCATTTTGCAGTAGGTGTAAGAGAGCCTGCTGGAACCATTCACCAGTACCTGGCCGAGTTGCAAACATTCCAAAGACAAGGTGGTACAAAATGAATCTAGTTCTATCGAAGCGGAAATTTCTTGCAAGTACATGTCTTCTCGCGGGATTGCTCGCCTTCCTGTCCGTGAGCGCCGGGGCGCAACTGGTTGCGCCAACCAAGCCCGGATCATGGCCGCAGTGGGGCCTCAATCCTCAGCACACATTATTTGACGGAGGAGTAGCAGGACAGGCTCTGAATCAGAACGCCGTCATCCTTCAATATGACTTCAACATTGCCGGGGAAAAAGCCGACCCTAACGCAGCCGGCACCCTACTGGTGCATTATCAGGTCCCGCTGGTCGATAACAACGATGTCTACATCGAATCCAAGGATGGGACCTACAGCAACAGCACTTACAGCACGCAGAAGTGGCACCAGAATAAATACAGCTGGCAAGGCAACACGCTGGTCAAGCAATGGACTTTCAACACAGATTGGTTCGCTCCGGGATCTTCCAGCCTGTTCTGGGAGCCGGTGTATCATGCGGCGCTGGCCAATGGATTTCTCTATGATCCCGGCCAGGGCGGCACCATCTTTAAAATCAACAAGACGACGGGCGCGGTGGTAAAGCGCATTAACCCGTTCGGTACCACGATCAATCCCAATACATTTACCGCTTCGCCCATCAGCGTGGATTCGAGCGGAAACCTGTATTACAACGTCGTTCAGGTCACGCAGAATAATCCCACGGGATGGCTGGGCGACGACGTGGTCGGATCCTGGCTGGTCAAGGTCACACCCACTGACGTTGTCACCAAAGTGAGCTACAGCACGCTGTTCTCGCAGGCGGTGATCAAGGGTGAAGCGCCAATGCCGGCGAATGGTCGCTGCAACGCTTCGTTCCCCGAAACACAGTTGCACTGGCCGCCACAGCCTAACTCCAACCCTCCGACCGTAGCGTGCGGCAGCGAACGCGCGGCGCTCAATATCGCTCCGGCAATTGCGCCTGATGGGACCATTTACACCATCGCCAAGGCCCATCTTGTTACCCGCTATAACTACATGGTGGCGGTGAATTCCAACATGACCGGCAAATGGGCGGCTTCATTCCGCAACCGGCTGAATGACGGCTGCGGCGTGAGCTTCGCCATTGGCAATCCGGGTGGCGCAGGCGCCAACGGTGGATGCACTGCTGGTGCGACCTTCGGCGTCGATCCGGCCACCAATGAACCGCCACCGGCGCGCGTACTGGATGATTCTTCATCTACGCCCGTGGTGGCGCCTGATGGCAGCATTTTCTACGGCGCTTACACGCTCTATAACTGGGCTCAGGGGCACATGATGCACTTCAGTGCCAACGGCGATTTCCTGAATGCCTTTAACTTCGGCTGGGACAACACGCCGGCCATCTTTCCCCACGGCGGGACCTACTCAGTCGTGTTCAAGAACAATCACTACGGCGGGCCGGGATTCGGAGATTATTGCTCCGATCCGAACTGGTGCCCGGACCGATCGAACCCCAACGCTTCTTTCCTGGGACCGGAACAATATTTTGTTTCGCAATTCACCCCCAGCCTCAACCTTGAGTGGAGCTTCCAGAACACCAACACGAACAGCTGCACGCGCAATCCTGATGGAACGATTACGTGCGTATCCGACCATCCGAATGGCTTTGAGTGGTGCGTGAACGCGGCTGTGGTTGACGCCAACGGCATTGTCTATGCCAATAGTGAAGACGGCAACCTCTACGCTATTGGTCAGGGAGGTGGCCTCATCAAGAACATCTTCCAAAACCTTGCCATTGGCGCGGCTTACACTCCCGCATCCATGGACGGCAGCGGAAGGATCTACTCACAGAACGATGGATTCCTTTTTGTCGTAACCAAGTAGCCATCGCAATTCCCGGGCATTGTTAGTTCCCGGCGTTCGTCCTGAAACTGAGGCCCGCTTCGGCGGGCCTCTTTTCTGTGTGTCCTGAAAACAAAAACACGCTCGTATTTTCAAATTGTCTTTTGTTTTGAGAAACGTGTCTCCGGGAACAGCCGTTCGTCCACGATGCCAATAATTTTTTTGTGCACTTTGGCGATGGCGTCGGCTGCATCCACGGCGACCACGCGTTGCGGGTCACGCTTGGCGATAGCCATGTAGCTTGCCAGCACACGGTTATAGAAAGCGCGGCTTTCTTTCTCAAAGCGGTTCTCGTCGTCCGCCATCGTCTTGGATTGTTCTACGTTTCTGCGGCGCGCGCGCGCGACTATACGCCCTACATCAGAGACCATCAGGATGGTCAGATCAGGCTGGAGATCGCGACACAAAATCTTATGCAGTTGCAGCACGATGTCGCTGCCCAGTTCGCGGCCTCCGCCTTGATAGGCTTCACTGGAGTCGGTAAAGCGGTCGCATAAGACCCATTGACCGCGTTCAAGGGCCGGCAGAATCTGCTCGTCGATATGCTGTGCGCGGTCGGCAAACATAAGCGCAAGTTCGGCCAGCGGCGAAAGGCCCGCGGTCCGCGAGCTCAGGAGAACTGTCCGCAGCTTTTCT
>DASXIL010000332.1:0-4491 GCA_036497985.1 Candidatus Angelobacter sp.
CAGCAAGGCAATACCAGCTTTTATGCTGCTCCCTCCGATTGCTACAAGACAAAAGACGGATGGATTGTGGTTTCTGTCGTGGGCAATGACATGTTTGCCCGCTGGGCTCGGCTGGTGGGACGCGAGGATTTCATCGGCGATCCGCGCTTTGCCAGTGATCAACTTCGCGCCGATAATCGCGCGGCGATTACCGATGCAATGAATGCGTGGCTGGCGATCCGAACGACGGAGCAAGCCATCGCCGAACTGGAAAAAGCGCGCGTCCCTGCTGGACCGGTGCTCGACTTACAGCAGGTGCTGGATGATCCGCAGGTGAAGGCGCGGGAGCTGCTGCGTTATGTCGAGCATCCGGGCGCGGCGAAGCCGGTTCCGCTTGCGGACACCGCAGTGCGATTGTCGGCAACGCCGGGCGGTATTCGCAAGCGGGCAGCCGCGCTGGGTGAGCATACGGATGAAGTGCTAAAGGAGATCGGCTACGGAGATGCAGAGATCACGAAACTGCGCGAATCGGAGGTAGTCTAGGTTCGCCCGGCGAAGCTATTGGAAGTAGCCATGTTGACGCTTCCTGACTCCGAGCAGGCGCCCTGGGTTGAAGTATAGGTACCCTGAAAAAAGAGGCCGCCAAAAGCGAGGGGCGCAAACTTGCCCTGCAGGATTGTCTTGCCGTTGGTTCCGGGCTGGCTATTATCAAGAACCAACTGGCTTCCCGTGCCGATGAGAAGCGAGGCTGGATCTACCGTGGCTGAGCTGAAACATGTGCCGCCGGTGATGGTGGCTGTGCCCATGGCGGAGAAAAATCCATGAGCATCAGGACCGGTTTGTGTGAGCGCCAGGCTCATTTGCGAGGTCGTTCCGCTGGAGGAGGTGAAGGTCGCGCGCCAGGCGCCGGTCAAACCCATTGCTTGGAGCATGGCCGCGCCCGCGTCAGGTACACCGCAGCCCGCCCCGCCGGTAAAGGAGTAACTTCCCGGGAAAAAGGTCCCGTTTGGATGGCTCATGCTGAAGGACAAATTCTGACCGCCGGGCAGAACCATCGCAAGATCTAACCGAAGATCGGCCGGATTGCTCAACGCTCCGGTCACCTGAATATCGGTATTGAACGAAACGCAGGAAAGCATAGCAAGATGCATGATTCCGGACATGCTGTTGCCGTTTTGCGTCAGGTTCCCCTGCAGCCGGAAAACGGGGAAGTCAGTGTCTGAAACTGCATCAATCTCAAAAAGGCCGGAGAAGAACGGGATAGGAGTGGGCGTTGGCGTAGGCATCATGCCGTTGCTGCCGCTGCATCCGGCCAGCCCGATGCTAAGCAATACCAGTAAGAGCAGTGGATAACCGGCGGCACGCTTCATCGGCAAGCTTCTTCCATGCATAGATTTCGGCTTAGGAAACGGAAATGTTCCCTTGCCAGACTATCAAGTTTAACAGGATTATCGGCGATAGTAGGTCGTGCGAGGAACTAGACCGGCTCGGCTGGGCGGTATTCGCATGCGGGCAGCCACGCCAGGTGAGCACACAGATGAAGTGCTAAGGGAGATCGGGGATGGAGATGAGGAAATTACGGCGTTGCACAGAGCGGAGGTGATATAACGGGTTAGGGTTAGGGTCTAAAGGCCATTCGATACAGGCATTGACGCAAGGCTGAGCCTCAGCAAGCCAAATCGTGCCTGACTGCATTATTTATCAAATTCCGTTTCGACTCACGAAAGATTTATCTTCGCAGCCGAGGACGGCTGCACTCCACGATGTTTGTAGCGTGGAGAGCGTTATCGGACGCAAAAATAAAGTTGGGAAAAAATGTCCCGGAGGGTTGAAAAATGCACACTAGTAAGTAGAGGGAGAATTCGGTTATTGGCTTTTGGCCATTAGCTCTCAACTTTTGAGTTTTAGCTTCCGTCGGTAGAGTCGTCCAAATATGTCAAATCCGCAGGTGAGGGCGTCTCTAGCGCCTTTCCCTGTTAAGCGCCGTACAGCGCAGCGTTCCATTCTGGTTGGCGATGTCGCCATTGCACCTGTTGGCATCGCGCAACGAGACGCTGCGCCAGTGGTCTTTGCCGTCATTGCAGGTGGCGGAGAGAGTACTGCCCTGCAGCTTCACGTCTTTGCAGGTGGCGATGTATGAACCCGGCGGAAGCACGCCGCTGGATTCACAGTTCAGAATACCGTTGATATTGGCGACGCCTTCAGCGCAGCGATTGGCGTCCTTGAGCGAGGTGGGTAGCTCTCGGCCGTCCAGGCTTTTGCAGACAGCATGCAGCGTTGTGCCTTTCATTTTGATGTTTTTGCAGCTATCTGTATAAGACCCAGCCGGTTGTGAAGGCGCGGCAGCCTGGCTTTCTCCAACGCATTCGAGCCTGCCATTTTTGTTGGCAATTTCTGAGCACTTTTCATACTGGGATAGTTTGGCGGAGTGGGATTTGCCGATCGCGTCCTGGCACTTGGCGTAGAGAGTTCCTTTCTTTACGGAGATATCACTGCACGTCTTCTGGTAAGTGCCCTCAGGATTGGCTTGCTGCGCGGCGCTGAGGCCGGCTGTGCAGCCCAGAAGAAGCATAATCGCAAAAAAATTAAGAGTGCGGCTTGAACGCATGAGTTATCCCTTCATTATTGCTGTTCTTTGCCCAGTATAGTGGAGGTTCAGAGCGATGCTGAGCGAATAATTTCGCCCACAGGACATGGACTTCTCATTTATAAACAAGATTGGATGGGACGAACACAAGCGTGACAACTTCTACCAGGCCGGAAGGCCCGCCCGCACCGGCGGCACATCCCGGAGTGGGACGCCATGCCTTTCTGGTAGCGGCAGGAATCTTCCTGAGCCGCATCGCAGGGCTGGTGCGTGACCGCATTTTTGCTCATTATTTCGGCATTACTTACGTGGCGGACGCATTCAAGGCGGCGCTGCGCATTCCCAACACGCTGCAAAATCTCTTTGGCGAAGGCGTGCTCTCGGCATCATTTATTCCCGTCTATGCCAAACTGCTGGCCCAGAAAGACCGCGAAGAGGCCGGAAGGGTTGCGGGTGCGGTGTTTTCTCTGTTGGCGCTTATCACATCTGTACTGGTGCTGGTAGGCGTGATGGCAACGCCTTACATCATTGACGTGATCGCCTTTGGGTTCAAGGGAGAAACACGCCGGCTGGCGATTCAACTCGTCAGAATTTTGTTCCCCGGCGTCGGGCTACTGGTGATGTCCGCCTGGTGCCTAGGAATCCTTAACAGCCATGGCAAGTTCTTTCTGTCTTATGTCTCGCCTGTTCTCTGGAACGTGGCGTTCATTGCGGCCATGCTGGCTTTTCGGGGCAGAGATATGTCGCACCTGGCGGTTTATACCGCGTGGGGATCAGTGGTGGGAAGCGGGCTGCAATTCCTGGTGCAGCTTCCCATGGTGCTGCGGCTGGCTCCGGAGTTGCGCATCTTCTTCAGTGGGCTTACGGAAAATGCGCGCGTGGTGGTCAGGAATTTTGTTCCTGTCTTCTTCAGCCGTGGTGTACTGCAATTGAGCGCCTATATTGATGGATTGCTGGCCAGTCTGCTGCCTGTTGGTGGCGTCTCCGCGCTGGCAAATGCCCAGACGCTTTATACGCTGCCGGTGAGTTTGTTTGGCATGTCAATCTCAGCGGCTGAACTTCCGGCTATGTCAAGCACGCTGGGAACAGACGAGCAGGTAGCGACAACGCTGCGGCAACGCATCGCTGCCAGCACCAAACGAGTTGGGTTTTTTGTGGTGCCATCAGCGGTAGGGTTCATTGCGCTGGGCGACGTGATCACAGCAACCATCTACCAGACAGGAAAGTTTTCTCACGCCGACGCGGTGAAGGTCTGGACGATTCTGGCTGGGTCAGGAGTTGGGCTGGTAGCTTCGACAGTCGGGCGGCTCTATTCGTCTGCTTATTACGCGCTGCGCGATACGCGAACGCCTGTCCGCTTTGCCATTGTGCGCGTGATTTTGACGACGGTGTTGGGCTATCTATGTTCGCGTCCGTTGCCAAAGCTGCTGGGCGTGGACCCGTTCTGGGGCGCTGCGGGGCTGACGGCATCAGCGGGATTTGCGGCGTGGGTGGAATTCACGCTGTTGCGTCGGGGAATGAACCTAAAGATTGGGCGCAGCGAATTCCCCGCTTCCTACTTTGCTCGACTATGGGGCGCTGCGGTGATCTCTGCAGCCGTGGCGTGGGGAGTAAAGCTTGGCTTGCCTCCACTAAAGCCGTGGATTGCCGGTGGGCTGATTCTTGTTCCTTACGGCGCGGTCTATCTGGGCTGCACGGCGATGATGGGAATCGAGCAGGCAGGCGGGTTAGTGAGGCGGGTTTTGCGGAGAGGCTAAACCCCAAAAAACTTTTGCCGCAGATTTACGCAGCGCGGCGGAGCCGCAACCAAAGGAAAAGGCAGTGAAGCGCTTCCCCTCAGTTCGTATGATGTGAGTTGCCAAACTTACAACAACGAGCAGGAGGAAGCGCTTGCAAAAGTTTATAACGAAGTACCAATCTCAGAT
>DASXIL010000333.1:0-4607 GCA_036497985.1 Candidatus Angelobacter sp.
CGCGGCTGAGATCAGAGCTCGGATGTTGTGCGTCAATCACCCGCAGCGGACCGATAAACCGGTAGCCTTTGCCGACTACAGTTTCAAGAAAGCGCGGTTTGGCGGAGTCATCGCCCAGGGCCGTCCGTATTTTGCGAATGATGTTGTTGAGGTTTCGTTCGGTATCGATAAAAAGATTTGAGCGCCACAGTTTTTTGACGATCTCTTCGCGCGAAACCATCTGGTCGCGCCGGCCCACCAGGAAGATCAGCAACTCCATGGGCTTTTTCTCAAGCTTTACGCGACGCCCAAAGCGCCGCAGCTCATAGCGGCCAATATCGAGTTCCACTTCACCGATGGCCTTCTTTGTGGCCTGCATGTGATGACTCCGTCCAAGAGTATTATGCGCCAAATCAGGAACTTACGGCGATACATAAAAGATATACCCGCGTTATCCCCTCCTCATTGAAAGGCCCCCGCTCTCCAGCGATGATCGCCAGGAAGAAAGATGAATACAAAATGAGGGAGAGAGGTCAAATGAAACAAAACTTTTACATTGCAATTGCGTTGGTGGCACTGGTTGGCTGGGCAGGTCAGCACTACATGGTGTCAGCCCATTCCATGGCGCACGGAAACGCTTTTACGCCGGACACGATTCAATGGGGGCCGCCGCCGCCGTTCGTTGCGCCGGGCGCACAGTTTGCCGTGATTGAAGGAGACCCGACGGCCTCCAGCGGCAACTATACAGTCCGCCTGAAAATGCCGGCCGGATACCGAATTGCACCGCATTGGCATCCGCTGCGCGAAAATGTGACGGTGATCTCGGGAACCTTCAAGGTCGGGATGGGCGACACCTTTGATACGAGCAAGATGGGCACCTTCCCCGCGGGAAGCTTTGCGTTTCTTGATCCTGACATGCATCACTACGCCATGGCAGCGAGCGACGTGGTAGTGCAAATTCACGGCACAGCGCCGGTACAGTTCAACTACATCAATCCGCAAGACGATCCGGCAAAGAAGTAGCGCGATAACTTACAGGCTGGCCGGGACGAGAACGCGACCCGGTCAGTAGCTTTTGAAGTAAAGATCAAGCGCAAGGCAGGAAAATACTAAACACCGTCCCACTGTGACCTGCTTTGGTGCTGCTGCGAACGCGCAATACGCCATGGTGTTTCTGGACAGTATTCTTGACCAGTGAAAGACCGATGCCGTTGCCCGCAGTTCCTTTCGTGGTAAAGAACGGGTCCCAGATGCGGGACAGATTCTTTGCGGCAATTCCGCTTCCCGTGTCCGCGAACGTGAGGCGCAATCCGCTTCTGTGATCTTTCCACTCATGGGCGGAAGCGATTCTGGCGTACATTTTTCCGCCGCTCGGCATGGCATCGGCAGCATTCAGCAGAAGGTTGGCGCACATTTGCCGCAATTGATGAGGGTAGGCTGAAAGATGTGCGCCACCGTTGTAGCGCGTATTCACAGAAATGTGCTGCGAGTCAAAACGCGATTTATAAAAATTGAGCACGGAACGCAGCAATTCAGGCACGTCCGTGTCTTCTGGATCACCGGAGTCCCGCAGCTCCATGGCCGCATGCAGGATGTGCGAAATTCGATCTACTTCTTCGCGGGCCATCGCCAGATATCGGCGGCCTTTTTCCGTGAGGGTTCTTTCTTTTTCAATGAGGTAGTGGAGTTGGTGAAGAGCTTCTAGAGGATTATTGATCTCGTGCGCCAGAGACGAGATCCCGTTCCCGGCTTCTTCCGGAGGCGGGCGATTGTCCAGCCGCTGATTTCCCCCAGAATTGCCGGACGAAACAAATGTGCCTTTCGCCCCCATAACATCGCCCCTTTGTTTAGTTCGATACCGAACATAGGCTTGCGGTTGCCACCAGAGGCCAGCAGCACTCGATTCCCATGCACCTTAATCCTGTTGAAAACAATGAATCAGAGAGAGAGTGGCTATTGCTGTGTCTGCTTCAATCCTGCCTCAATCAGTTTCCGTGCGAGTTCCTGGTCAAAGCTTTCCACAGAGACCACAGTGTTGCCAGTCTGTTGAATGAAGATTGGCCCGTCTGAACTGGTGTATTGAGCAAGGCCTGGCATATTTCCGTTGTCGGTAACATGCCGGAGCGACGCATAGCGCTTGGGCAGCGCATTTGCATATGTCTTAGCGAATTCCTGCGCTGCCGCTTCCGTGGCCCACCTGGAAACATAAAACAAGCCGATGTGCGCGGAAGAGTTGCGGTCTGGCGGTTTTGCTCCCCTGCGGCCTGCGGCGTAATACGCGCCGCCCCGCCACTCAGGGCTCAGGCGCTTATCGAGCTCCTCATCGGCGTAGATGCGGAGCAGCATGCTCACATCGAGCTGGCCAACCGCGCCCGCGTCATAAGGTTCATAATCTTTTTTTAGAAAACCCAGGTCGGGAAGCAGCAGCGGTGGCACGCGATGTCCGGCAAGATATTCTTTGGGTTCCATGATCTCGCGCGTGGTCTGGGGCATGCGTCCCAGTACGCCGGTATAAGCCAGCTGCTTGCCACCAGCCACCAGCAGGTCTTTGATGAACTTCATGCCCTGCCGGTAGGGGAATGCCAGCTCTTCCTGCAAGAGCAGGGGCGCGCTGTCAAAGACCGGGCTGCCGCGACTCTTGTCCATGGAATCCTGCATCAGCTCCACCACCTGGGGCATTTTTTCCACGCTCTGGCCCTGCGGCGCCAATACGTAATCCAGCAGCACGATCATTGCCTGACCTTCCAGCACGGCGCTGCGGCAGGTTGAATCCTCGTCATTGCGGACCAGCTCATCCAGATCGTCGAGCCCGTGCTTTTCGATCTCTTCATCGTGCTTGGTCATTTTTTCCAGGTTAAAGCTCTGGTCCTGCAACGCGTGGGTGAGCTCATGGGCCATCACCGGACGCTGCATCTCCGGCTCGTTCCAGTCCAGCAGGTTCATGGTGCGGGTTTTTTCGTCATAGTAGCCGGCAACCTGTTCAGAAAGGAGTTTAATGAGAAAGCTGTGCAGGTCAAAAGCCCGCGGCAGCAGCCCAAATTTTTTTTCGACCAGTTCAGAGCGCTCAAAGCGTATGCGATCAGCATCGTCCTTAAACTTGTCGCCAATGTACTTCTCCACCTGCGGCCGGCTCACAATGGTGCGCTTGACCTTTTTCTTGATCGGTAGACCTGTGTCTTTGCTGGCAAAGCGCAGGATTTCATCGACTGACCGGAAAAGTTCCTTAGCTTCCGCTGGAGTGATCTGATGGACTTTCTCAACCGGCTCAATCTCCAGACGATGCGAGGGCGTGGCTTGCGGCTGCGCAGGCTGATCCGTTTGTGGTGTTGGAGATGATTGCGGCGCAACTGAAGTCGGCGATTGTTTCGGTGGAGCGGCGGGCGTGGCCGATGGCGTCGCATTTTGTGCGAATCCGAGCGACAGGAACAAAAGCAGCGTGGCTAATAACCACGCAATCGATAGCTTTCTCATTTGGATATCAAGTAAAAAGCAGCTCCGTATTCAATGGTAACAATAAACTTCCGGTCGCGCCGTGGCCGCAGAAACCCATTTTGCCGCAGATCACCTCAGATAATCGCTGATCTGATTGTTGATCTGCGAGCCTCCGCGCAAATCTGCGGCGAATTTGTTTATAAAAAAGGCGACTTTCGTTTCCGAAGATCGCCCACGGTGTGCAAGGTATTACTCCAGCGCAGGCTCGGCGGCGCGGATGTACTCGATCACTGAATCGCTCCAGCCATCGATGTGCACCCACTTGCCATAGCCTACGCCGTTCTGGAAGCTGGCCACGTTGATCACGTAGCCACGCGCCTTGGGGTTCGGCACTGCGTCGTGTGATTGCTCGTCGGTGATCACGATCAAGCGGTCATACTTCTCGTCGATCTCACCCAGCGCGCGGCCCAGGTACGTTCCGCCGTGAGGCTGGCTGGCGTTCATGGCGTCACGCAAGGCAAAGCCCTGGCGCGCAGGCACGCGCACCAGCTTGTCAGAGAAGGTATAGATGCTTACCTGCTCTGCGATCTCACGCAGCAATACCGCCAGCCCGTAGGCAGCGTCATTGCGGCGCATCTCCGCACGGCGAGAAAGCGGCGCGTCCATCGAGCCAGAAACGTCCACCAGCAGCACGGTCTTACCCTGAAGCTTCGGCTGGCCGTCCAGAGAACGCAACATTGCCTTCTCCAGCTCCGGCTCCCACTGCGGTGCGTAACGCGCAGCAGCGATAAAGCGGAACGGCAACACGCGCTCGGTCTTCATGCGGTAGAGACCCGTGCGGACCAACTCCTCGTCTACCTTGGCCTCCGCCATGTTGCGCAGGTTCCGCAACAGGGCCAGCGCACCCAGCTTGTTCTCCGCGAGCAAACGCTCCCATGCCTCGCGCTTATTGACGCCGGCGGAAAGAGCCACCTCCCAGGTATCGGGCGTGGCCAGCTCACCAGCAACAAGACGCTTCCACAGCTCAGCCTGCGCGGCGTCCACCGGCTTGGCGTGGCAGAGAAAGAGCACGTCACGCAGCTTGACAGGAGACGCGCGGTCATACTTGGCCAGTGCATACTCATCAAACTTGGTGAAGGCCGCAGCCAATCCCTTCTTGACCTGCGCGGAAAGAGGCTGCTTGCCGTCGCTCCAGT
>DASXIL010000334.1:0-3155 GCA_036497985.1 Candidatus Angelobacter sp.
GCTTCTTGAATACGCTTTGGTTCGACTATCTTGCTGACGGCCATCAGCGTGACGGAATCCGGATCGCGGCCCACGCGCGCTGCCGTGCGGGCAATGCGTTCATGGATGGCGGTGATGTTGTCAGCGATCGACATGGAAGGATTATAGGGCAGCGAAACAAACCACGGAGGCACGGAGACACGGAGACACGGAGACACGGAGAAGAGCAGGAGTGCCAAAAGAACCTACCGCGGATCAACGCGGATTGTCGCGGATAAAATCTAAAATCTAAAAGTCGGACCCAATCCCGCGATGGATTTCGTATTCACTTCTGATATTTTCCGCGGCGAAATCTTCCTTGGTTTTCCTCCGTATCTCTGTGGTGAAATCTCCTGTGCAGTCTTTCTTGTATCTCTGCTTTCGCGATGAGTTTGTCTTTCCAAATCCGCGCAAATCCGCGTTGATCCGCGGTAAATGTTTTGTTCTCTGCGTCTCCGTGGTGAAAATTACCTCAGGTCCACGCCCACCACGTCGGGCATGCGCCTTGCCAGCGAGCGCAGCATTTGCGGCAGGGCTGCTTCCCAGAAAGACCATTCGTGCTGGCCGGGAAACTCTGTCATCTCATAGGCGATGTGGCGCTTGCGCAGCAGATCGGCGAATTGATGGTTGCCGATAATCGTGTCGTCATCCGTGCCGCAAGCCATGAAGATGAAAGTGGTGTGCTGCGGCTCGGCTTTTTCAGCCAGCAGGAACACGTCATTCTCTTTGCGAGTCTTGCTGTCAGCCGGGCCAAAAATGTCAGTGAAGCCAAAACTCTTGAATGCCTTGTCATACTCCGGATCACGCGGAGCGGTGACCGCGCCGCTCAGGCTGCCGGCAAAAAAGAAGAGCCCTGGATACTTCAAGGCCAGATTGATGGCCGCATAGCCGCCGCTGGAGATGCCAGCAATCGCGCGAGCATCGCCGCCGTTGACGCGGAAACGCTCGCCCACATCGGTGAGAACATCCTGCAGAAAATAGTCTTCCCATTTCTCTTTGGGATTGGTGGCCGAATTGATGTACCAGGAGTTCTCGCCTTCAATCGATACGGCGATGAGCTGGTAGCGCTCCAGATAGCGCGTGAGGTTGGAGTGAGCTTCAAAGCTGCGGTAATGTCCGGTAAGTCCATGCAGCAGATAAAGTACTGGGTAGCGATTTTCCGTGGTGAAGTAATCTTTAGGCAGCACTACTCGATATTGCATCTCTCGCTGCAAGGCCTTGCTGAAGAACTTCACGTCCTGCACGCGCTTGTTGATTTCCGGCTGCGGCACAGGGATTGGCGTGGCACTGGCGGTAGGCGAAGCAGAGCGCGTTTGAGCCTGAACGGAAGCGGCGGGATGAACCGTCGCGATGCACAGGACGATCATCGCCAACATCTGTAAACGAGAAATTTTGGGCATAGGCAAGAGACGACAGGACGTAGGGAATGTTAGCAGAGTGCGACAGCGCTCTCACCGCGAAAGGACGCAAAGGGCGCAAAGCTCAAAACCTCTTTGCAGCCTTCGCGCCTTTTGCGGTGAATTTATTTCTTGTCGTCTTCCAGCGGTTTACTGGCAAAGTGATAGAGCGAGTATGCCAGCACGCCAAACATGATTACTGACAGCAAATTGCTGTTCGCCAGGAAGGGAATTCTCTGTCCCCAACTGATTGCGCCTTCAGGGAGCCAGTGTTTGGCTTCCGCAACTTTGATCACCATTCCCGCCAAGCCAACGATTCCGCCGGCAGCGATCAAGCCGCTGGAATAAAGGGAACCCGGGCTGACTTCACTTTCTTCAACCGTACCGCCTGCCTTCTTCGCGCGACGCTCCACCAGCCAGCGCACGACGCCACCGCAGAAGATGGCCAGCGTGGTGGCGATGGAAAGATAAAAGCCAACCGCGAAAGAGAGCGATCGAATACCCAGAAGTTCCACCGCTACCACTAGGAAGACGCCAAGCAGAATGAGTCCCCACGGCAGGCGTCGCTGAAGGATGCCGTTGATGACCGTGGCCATCAGTTGCGCTTGCGGCGCAGCGGCGCGCTCGCTGCCAATGCCCTGGATCCACTGGATCTCAAATTTGCCGGTCTGGGGATTCAGGAAGTAATAGCCATTGGGAACCGTCGGCGAATTGATGGACGTATACAATGTCATTCCTTTGACGGACTGGTCGGCTTTGGTCTGTCCGGCTGCGGCGTCTGGTCCTTTGGCTGTGGTTACGGGAACAGTTTGGCGCTCGAACTTGCCTGAATATTGCGAGACGCCTGTAGGCAGGTTGTTCACGTCCACGGCAATGTTTGCGGGACGGAATTCTTCCAGTCCGCTGTTCATCAGGCCCAGGGTCATGCCAATGGCGACGACTGAAACTGTCACGCCCACCATCAAGGCCATCTGCTGCTTGGCCGGAGTGGCGCCTACCAGGAAGCCGGTTTTTAAGTCCTGCGATGTATTGCCCGCGTTGGCTGAAGCAATACAGACTACGCCGCCAATCGTGATTGCCAAGGCTGAGAACGCGGTGCCGGTCCAACCCATCACCAGAAACATGGCGCACGTCGCCATGAGGGTAGCAATGGCCATACCTGAGATCGGGTTCGACGAACTTCCGATCAAGCCGGTAATGCGCGATGAAACGGTGACAAAAAGAAATCCGAACACGACCACCAGCAACGCGGCAAGGAAGTTATTCAGACCATGCGTCTCAGCATTCTTAATAGGGAAGAATGTGAGCATCGCCCACATGATGAGCAGCAGAACGCCCGATCCGAGCAGCGCCCACTTAAGGCTAATATCTTTATCTGTGCGACGCTGCCCAGCCGCCCCTGCAGCGCCTTTGGCCAGGTCTTTGGCACCTGCACGCAACGCGTTCACAATGGTTGGAATGGTCCGGATAAGAGTTATCAGCCCCGCAGCCGCAACCGCTCCGGCACCGATGGGCCGTATATAAGCGCGGTAAATCTCATCCGGAGACATGTCTGCGATCAGCTTGGTCCCGGGAAAAATCGCCGAGGTAGCATGGCTGCCAAAAAACTTAATGGCGGGCATAACCACCAACCACGCAAACGCACCGCCGGAAATCAAGACGCCCGCGATCTTTGGCCCAATGATGTATCCCACGCCCAGATATTCTGAAGTGGTGTTGGCACGGATGGAAGATCCTGGA
>DASXIL010000335.1:0-6872 GCA_036497985.1 Candidatus Angelobacter sp.
CGATAGAACGGCTGCGATCGAGATAGCTTTCCGTCAGTTCAACAGGTGAAAGTTGGCGCGTGTGAATGCGCTTTGAAAGTTCCGTGACGGAGAGAAAGAGAATGTCTTCGCTCAGCATCTAGTTCTTCCCTTTCCCACGCGCAGGGCCGCCCGCTTTTAGTTTTGCTTCGCTGGGCTTAACGCCATCGGGCTTTTCAGATCGATAAGCGCGGAAAGCATCGGCGGGCTGGTCGCCATTTTCGAGCTTAAAAGCCCGCATTTTTTCCAGGCCTTCCTGCGACTCAGCCATGATGCGGCGGATGTCCGCTTTCTGCTCTTCACTGAGCCGCTCACCATATTTGCGGAAAATGGATGCCACCTTCATCTCTACCTCGGCCTGGGCAGAGGCGGAAAGCTTGGCCATGGCGGCTTTAGTCTTAGCCTCAAGAGACTGGGCTTCAAGAGACTGGGAATCGAGCGGCTGGTTACCTGCCGCAGCAGCCTGGGCCAGGACATCGATCGTCAGCCCGTTTCCCTTTGGAATCAGTGCAGTAGTGGCAGCCGCAGCCGCCCCAAGGGCAAACTGGCGCCGGCCGAGCAGGAATTTGGCCATCCCGTTCTTCTCCGATTAAGAAGTTCTAAGCGGGGAGAGTAAATGAAGGGCATCTTCAGCGTCAAACCCCAGTGTCAACCACCCAGCGTCAACCACCAGCCATCAAACACGGCGGCAGCAGCTTGCATCAAAGTAAAGGCCGCTCGTTTTAGTTCATATTCACGGATGGTTTGCCCATGGCACGCTGGATCGCTTTCGATCAGAATACAACTTCCATTCTTCGTTCAACCCTGGCGCAGGGAACAAGGATTGACACTCTTCTTCGCGGGCCGGTGGACTACGCCCTGGCCCGGCCAAGCGCGGTGATTGCCGTGCTTCCTGCAGGCGGTGGAGACGGCTTAGGTATTGCAACGTTCCGGCGTGTGCGAGCAGCGGTGGCGCAACGTGCCGTGACGGAACAGCTACGGAGCAATCTCCCCCCGCGACCGGGCGCGCAACATGCCTCCACTCGCGCAGGCGGATTTTTGGGCTTGAGTGATGAGCCGGTCTTCGACGACGAAGCACCACAGGAGAAAAAGGGCTGGTGGCGGAAGTTCTGGGATGAGTAATTTTTAGCCCGCGAATTTACGCAAATGGTCGCGAATCTTTTTGAAATCTCGACCCTGACTTGTCGAAGAGCAGAGATCGCATCGATAAGCAGAATCTCGTGAGAACGCCTTGATGCGGCATCTCTGACGAAAGTATTCTCGGGATCCTTCGGAGCTCCCTCGACCTGCGCTCGGGATTTCGCCTGCGGGCTCAGACGCCCGCAAAACGGCTTAACTTCGACTTCGCGCCCACCATTAACGTTGCGGAAAAACTCTCGCGGCGCTTCGCTCAGGGCGACAGCTCTAAAACTTTTTGAAACAGCCTATACAATTCAAACTGGTTTCGAAAACCATCTCGAAAGCTTGGGACTTTTGATCAGCCGATAGTTCCTTCTCATACACTTGAAACTTGGGAGAGTAGAGAGCCCGGTTCCATTTATCAAAGGAGTAGCCGTGCAAAAACGCAGACTTGGAAAAAGCAATCTGGAAGTCTCAGCCATTGGGCTGGGCTGCATGGGCATGAGTTTTGGCTTTGGCCCAGCCATGGACAAGAAAGAGGGGATCGCGCTAATTCGGGCGGGGGTTGAACGCGGCGTTACATTCTTTGATACCGCCGAAGTGTATGGCCCGTTCACCAATGAAGAACTGGTAGGTGAAGCACTTGCTCCATTTCGCAAAGATGTCGTGATCGCGACGAAGTTCGGGTTCCACATCGAGAACGGCAAGCAAGCTGGTCTCGACAGCCGCCCAGAGCACATTAAGCAGGTTGCCGAAGCGTCGCTGAAGCGGCTCAAGACGGATGTCATCGATCTGTTCTACCAACATCGTGTCGATGACAAAGTTCCTATCGAAGAGACTGCCGGAGCAGTCAAAGATCTTATTCAACAAGGCAAAGTAAAACACTTCGGATTGTCAGAGGCGAGTGCTCAAACCATCCGCCGAGCACACAAAGTGCAGGCCGTGACGGCGCTGCAGAGTGAATACTCGCTCTGGTGGAGAGAACCGGAGCAGGAGATCATTCCGACCCTCGAAGAACTCGGCATCGGGTTCGTGCCGTTCAGCCCGCTAGGAAAGGGATTCCTGACGGGGGCGATCAACAAGGACACGCAGTTCGACAAGAACGATTTCCGCAATGTCGTCCCTCGCTTCTCGCAAGAGAATCGCGATGCGAATCAAGCGTTGGTTGATCTGGTCGTTGAATTCGCTAAACAGAAGAAAGCAACGCCAGCACAGATCGCCCTGGCCTGGATTCTTGCGCAGAAGCCCTGGATGGTCCCCATCCCCGGCACAACTAAGTTGCACCGGCTGGAAGAGAATATTGGGGCCGCTAACGTTCAGCTCACAGCCGACGATCTTCGCCAGATCGACAATGCCAGTTCGAAGATTCCGGTGCAAGGAGCTCGCTATCCGGAAAATCTACAGAAACTGGTCAATCGGTAAACTATGCGGGACGCGCGTGACCAAGACCTCCTGGAGATTCTGCTGGACTCGTGGGACCGGAACAACACAATACTGGTCAACCTTCTGCGCGCCATTCCAAAGGCTGGATTTGACTTGAGGGCGACGCAGGGCAGTCCATCGATCGCAGAACTTCTTGGGCATATCCATTATGTGCGTCTTGTATTTGTTTCTGAGGACGTTCCCGAATTTGCCAGTGAACTACCCGGCGAAGAGTGGGCAGCCGAACCTGATCCAGATCGCATGGCGCAGCTTCTGAAAGATAGCGCCAAGGCCGTGCGGGACGCGGTCAAGAGCAGAGTGGAAGCAGGCCGGGACATGGACGTTCATTACGACCATCCAATCCTGTTGCTTCAGCACATGATCTGGCATGAAGGCTACCATCATGGACAAATAAAGCTGGCCCTCAAATTGTCGGGCCACCCGATGACCGATGAGGAAGCGGGGCCGATCACTTGGCACGTCTGGATGGATAAGACGAAGGCAAGTAACACTGGGAAAACGATTTGAGAAAGGAAGTTGCAAAATTGAAATCAAGAGAGTTGGCTCGCAGCCATCCGGCAAGGGACCGGCAGACTGGTTCACCGGCACGGTGCGTATCGACCCGCTTTTTCAAGCTCCCGATCCTGCATTTGTTCAAGGCGCCAGCGTGACTTTCGAACCGGGGGCACGGACGGCATGGCACACACACCCGCTGGGTCAGACTCTCATCGTCACAGGCGGCTGCGGCCGCGCACAACGGTGGGGCGGCCCGATTGAGGAGATCCGGCCGGGCGACGTGATCTGGTTCTCGCCCGGCGAAAGGCACTGGCACGGCGCTACGCCCACGACAGCGATGACGCACATCGCCATCCAGGAAAAGAAAGACGGCAAGGTGGTGGACTGGATGGAGCACGTCAGTGACGAACAGTACAAGGCCTGACATAATTCCATAGCATGACAGCACTATCCGTGTGGGAAAACTTTTACGTAATCGTCGGATCTTCTGCGGGCGCCCTGATTGGATTGCAGTTCGTGGTCCTGACGCTCATTGCCAGCAGGCCCGTGGGAGCAGGTACGGCGCAGGCCAGCCATGCGTTTGCGACACCGACCATCGTCCACTTTGGGGCCGTACTGCTGCTGGCAGGAATTCTGAGCGCACCGTGGCAAGAGATTGCTCCCGCTGCAGTGCTGTGGGGTCTACTGGGTTTTAGCGGGATAGTGTACGCGGCAGTTGTGGTCCGCCGGATGCGACGGCAAGCCGCATACAAGCCCGTGTTCGAAGACTGGTTGTTTCATGTTCTATTGCCGTTGGCGGCGTATGTCATGCTGGCTGTAACGGCCTTCGCCGCTCATTGGTATTTGCGCGAGGCGCTGTTTGGTATTGGCGCGGCGGCCTTGCTGCTGCTGTTTGTTGGTATTCACAATGCATGGGATGCAGTTACGTACCACGTGTTTGACAGCAAGCCGACGACCTAGAAGTAGGTTTAGCCGCGAATTTACACAATGATCGCGAATCTTTTTCTGAATATCGATCCTGATTTGGTCGAAAGGACAGAGATCATCGCGAACGAAATCTCTAATGAATACCAAAATACTCGTTCGCCACTTGCAAGAGATCGGCATCAGTCATGACGCCATACTCAATACGTGGCTTCTTGCCGGGAGCGACTAAGTAATATCCAACGTCCACCTTGACGGGCCGGAACGTAGTCAATTGGTTTCCAACCCGCAACCGAAAAGAGTGCGCGTACAGCTCATGAAACTCGATTCCCGCTTTCCTGAGCGGCGTCCGGACGCTTCTTGCATAAAACTGGAAATCCGCCAGTACCTCGTTCGCATCAAGGTCTTTGTCCACTTTCGCGGGTGCGACTGGTCCGAAAAATGCCACTATGGTTGGGCCACGCACAACGACAACAGGTTGCCTTTCTGCCGCGCGCGGCTCGACGGCAAGAGCACACAAAGCAACAAAGGCGATCGCTGACATCAGCCGTTTCATACCGCAAATGTACGCTGATAAGGAACAGAGTTCCAGAGTTTCCAACCAGTGGCTAAATCCAACTCAGACGGCACGGCTAAAGCGCGTGCCCTGATACAAACCTTCTTCTGAAATCTCGAACGCAGCGAGATAGCGATAGCCGCGGAACTCCGGTCAGAACGCCTTGCTGCGGCATTTCAGATAGGAATATTCTCGGGATCCTTCGACTACGCGCCCAGCATTAACGTTACGGAAGATCTTTCCTTGCGCTCCGCTCAGGACGACAGCTTTTGGTGGATTACCACGATTCAGATTGCCAGTGAAACCATAGCGGAATTCTGAGATTAAATAAGCCGATTAGGGATCGCTCGCTACGCTTCGGGATTACAGAAAAAGCAAGATCAGAAAGTAAACGCCAACCCACCGCGCAGTGAGCGGGCGGACTGGACCATGTACACGGTGCGCCCGTCCTGGCCCATCACGGGAACGTAGCCCTGGGCCAGTAGGTTGCGCAGATCAAGCAGCGCATCCATTTTGGCAGGGATAAAGGATGTTCCGGGAATTGGCTGGCGGATAAAGAAACTGAGGTAAGGATCGGTCTGGCCGGGTGAGGCGTTGAACGCGTCCACGGCGGAGAGCGTGTTGCCGCTGGTCCATTTATAGGAAGCGATCCAGCGCGTTCCGGTAGAAGGAATGTGGCCGTAAAGCTTTGTTCCGACTGAATGCTGGCGGCTGGTGCTGAGTGCCTGTGCCAGGGCCTGCCATTCGGCGGCTGAATCAGCACCTATAACCTGGCCGGTGGAATAGTCCACAGTGGCAGTGAGATCGTCAGAAATTTTACGCTGCACCACCACGCGCGCGCCGGTGCTGCTCACACCCGGACTAAAGCCGTAAGAGAATGTGCCGGAATAAACGTCTGGCAACACATCCTCGGAATAGCTGGAGGGGTCGCCTGCGCCGGTAAGGATGGCGTTGCGCACGTGGTCAAAGAACGCCGCAATCTGCACGCTGGTATCGCCCATGCGGCGTGAAACGGAAAGCTCATGGTGCGCGGCCTTTTCTACTTCAGGCTGGCCGTTGAGCAGCGCCATACGCGGGCCGGATTCGCTGAGATCGGCGGGGGCAGAATCAAAACCCTTGGCCGCGCGCGTATCGGGCTCAGCGGTGGCGTATCGATATTCAACCAGCATGTTGGGCGAGAGATGCACGTCAACGGAGCCATGCGGCCGCAGCGCAATCACGCGATTGGCAAACTCCGTGGATTGCAGATCAGCGCCGTAATTCAGGTCGATAAAGCCGGCGATGGTAGTGCTGTCAGAGCTGCTCATGGTGACTGCAGCGAAGGGCGAATTCTGGACCGCAGTGCCCGGAGCGGCAAAATGCCGGTAAGTAACTGTAAACGTCGGACGGGAAGAGTCACCGATATCGTGCGCGTACGATGCGCGAAGCACGCCCGTGGGGTCGCCGGACGAAGCGCCGATGTTGCCATTGAAGGAAAGCGTTCCGGACGAGAAAAGCGATTTCTCCAACGCGAAAGCCGTAGTTACATCGCCTGCACTGCCAAAGCCGCCAGCTTCAGCGCCGGCCATAAAAGCAACGCTGGCCTTCAGCGCATCGTCACTGCCGCCGCGTTCAGATCGATTGTGCGAGACCACGACCAGCGATCCACTGTCACTGCTATCTTTGTCTTTTTCCAGAACGCGAAGGATAGGCCGATTGGCGGCTGAACGCAGAGTCCAATGCCAATCGTCGGCATCTTCAGCGTCGGAGCGGCGGGTGGGCATCAGGCGAAGCGCATCTTCCAGGGTATTGACCGTTAGATTAATGATGACGTGCGCGCCGGAGTGCAAAAGAATGTTTTCCCGCAGCGACGGCAGGAAAGACGCGGCTGTTACCTTCACGTAATAATTGCCGGCCGGGAGGTTGTTGGCCACGTAATAACCGCGCGAATCGGTAAAGACGGTTGTACCCACTCTGGCGGCCGAGACAAAGATATCAACCACCGCGCCCATCTGGGGCGCTCCGGAACTGTCTTTGACGTATCCCGCAATGGCTCCAACGCTGGCCGCATGAAGCGGCGCCCATGCCAACAGGACCACCAATAGACATCCGAATTTGCGGTTCATAATCCACCACCCTCAAGTAAAGTGGGGCCCCTCGTGCAGCTATTGCTGTACGGCGAACTTGGCCGTGGGTGAAATCGTCTGTTTGGAAATCTGGTCGTTCACTTTAATGGTTACCTGGTATACGCCGGGGTCAAGCTGGCTCAATTGCAGGCTCTTGCCAAGGGTCACCTGCTCGCCAACGTTCCCCATCTGGGCGGTTGACTCCGTGAAGT
>DASXIL010000336.1:0-4809 GCA_036497985.1 Candidatus Angelobacter sp.
CGCTCCCGGCGGCATGGCTCCGGGCTTGGTGGCTGAAGTTGCGACCGCGTTTGTGATTTCAATGAAGGCCATGCGCAGTTCAAACAGCACGTTTTGCAGCAACGTTTTTTCGCGATCGGTAAGATTGCCTTTGGTCTTTTCTTGCAGGACCGCCAGGGAATCAATCGTCTGTCGCGCGCCGATGATGTCCACCCGGGGCGGTTCATCGTCCTGCCGGATGGCTCCCAGCTGAATCAGCGCGCTCATGTAAAACGATTCAATCACACGCTCAAAATTCATTTCCAGCGGCCCGCACTGGGGAGTTTTACCCGCGGCGGAGATCATGTCGTCAATTTTCTTGCCGGACGCCTTGTATGCCTCGCTCTGCGCGTGCTGCTCTTCGGCTGTCGGGGGCGGCGCCATCTCCTCTTCCTGCTCGGTCTCTGGCGGTCCCGGCTGCACTTGCGTTTGCGCGCTTTGCTTAGATTGCTTTGCCGGCGGAGGCGTAGCTTGTGCTGCCGGCGGCGTTGCCGGTTTTTCCTCTTCCGCTACCTGTGCGTCGGGACGCGGTTCCCCTTCTGTACCAAATCTCCGCCGATCGGTTACTACAAACTCTGCCTTTTTTTCAGCCATTCATTCCTCATTCTCATTTAGATTTCAAACGGCAGCTCCACTACCGTGGCTTCAATGCCGTCCAATGCAATCTTTGGTCCTGCTGCAATTGCTTCACGCCGCACGTAGCCCAGACCAATATTTCTTGGACCTTGCGATGTGGGTATCTTGGCTATGCTTGTGATCTCCGCGAGCGCGCGCCCTTCAGAATCGTATTTCCCAAGCGCGGGTACGCTATCGCCGAAGACAAAGCCGGTAAACTTGCGATGCACTTGTCCCCGTGATCGTATGCGCTCTACGATCTCCTGGCCAATGTAGCAGCCTTTGGTAAAGTTCAGCGCATGGTGCTGTTCTGTCTCCTGTGGCAAGTCGCGATCGCGAATGTCCTGGCCGTAGTTCGGAATGCCTTGCAAAACTCGCCACATCTCCAGCGCCTCGGCACCCAGCGGTTTCGCGCCGGCTTTTGCCAACAGGTTCCAGAGGTCCTGCGCTTTGTTGGGATCAAGCCAGAGTTCAAACCAGCCTGGTTTCTGTTCCGGACCTCGCACCAAGGTAGCCGCTATACCGTCAAACCCGACGTCGCGTACTTCCAGCGGCTGCATACCGCCGGTATTGATCCCGGCATTTGAGAGAACCGATTCTGCCTTTGGCCCGCACACGCCAATCGAAACCGAATCTGAGCCTACCTCCACCAGTTCAACCTTATCCATGATGATGAAACGTTTCATGGCATGCACGAGAGCTTGTACCTGCCTGGCATCGGTCTCAATGGCAAAAGATTCGCCGCGATTGTAGATGTACATATCGCCCAGGATGCGGCCCTGCGCATTGAGCACAAAATTGTAATTGCCCTGGTTGACCGGCAGATCGCGCACATTGTTGGTGACCATGTTATGCAGCCAGCGGACGCGGTCCTTGCCGCTGACGTTAATGTGTCCGCGCCATGCCAGCGCAAACACACCGCAGCCCGTGCGCAACGCCGCCAGCTCCGCGGCGGAGTCGCCAAAGCTCAGCGCCGTCTCCGCACCGTTATACGTGCCGAGTCGGGCTTCAGGAGTGTGCAGCCAGGGATGGAGAGCAATCTGCGCCATAGTTCAATGAATATTTGATTATAGCCAAGCCGGCAGGATGCATGCTGGCGTCGCCGATTGCAAACTCTTTGCTGCCGCAGCACAATGTATACATGCCCCAAGAACCCCCCAGCCCGAAAAAACAGTGGGTCGCTGCTGAAAAATACCTCCAGTTGGGAATAACCATCCCTGCGGCAACGTTTGTCGGCTGGCTGATCGGCGCCGGCCTGGACCGCTGGATGGGCAGCCACTCATTGGCGCTCGGCGGCCTGATTCTGGGCACCGTAGCCGGCTTCGTCTATTTCATCCGCACCGCCATATCTGAGGATTTCAAGGATTGAACGCCCATGCAGTCGTCGAAGATCCTGAAGCCGAGGCGTTCTCCCGGGACACCTTCCACCGTCTTTTTCTGACCATGATCATTCTGCTGGTTGCCGCGGCGCCGGTCCTGTGGGCGAAATATGGCCGCGGAATGGGGCTCAGTTTTCTATTGGGTGGCGCAATATCCATGGTCAATTTCTACTGGCTCAAACGATCGCTGGCGGCTCTGGTGGATGCCGTCGCCCTGCGCGGGGAGAAGCGGTCTTCCGCCGGTGTGGTGCTGCGTTTTCTGCTACGCTACGTTTTGATCGCCGTGGCTGCATATGCTATATTCAAGAGTTCTAAACTGAGCATGTATGGCCTCTGTGCAGGCCTTTCTCTGCCGGTGGGGGCGGTCCTGATTGAAGCTGCCTATGCAATGTACGGCGCGCTCCGACGGGGATTCTAATTTCCAGGTTTTACTAACACAGGATCACTGAAACGAATGGAACAACTGTGGATAACTGCGGTCATGAACCGGATCTTCGCCGGACCGGTCAACGCCGTTCTGCAAACTTTGCCGCCGGCTTTTCATCCCGCCAACCCTAAGGCGCCCTTTACCAACGCCGTATCGGTTGAAATCCTGGTGGTAATCATCCTGCTGCTCATTTTTCTGTGGGTGCGCTCGCGTCTTTTCGTGGAAAAGCCCGGCGGCACCCAGCACCTGGCGGAAACCCTGCATGAATTCATCACCAACCAAAGTGAAGAAATCATTGGCCATCATAGTGAAAGATTTACTCCCTTTCTGGCGTCCCTCTTTCTATTCATCTTGCTGATGAACCTGATAGGGCTAATTCCTGGCTTTGAATCCCCCACGGTGAGCCCCACAGTGCCCCTCGGCTGCGCATTAGTGGCGTTTTTCTACTACAACCTGCATGGAATCAGGAAACAGGGGCCTGTGAAGTTCGTGGCACATTTTGCTGGTCCGGTGTGGTGGATGGCCTGGATTATTTTCCCCATCGAAGTCATCAGCACGCTGGCCCGTGTCATGTCGCTCACGATCCGTCTTTATGCCAATATTTTTGCAGGCGACATGGTTACCTTGGCCTTTTTTACTTTGATTCCCATCGGAATACCAGTCATCTTTTTGGGCTTGCACGTGTTTGTTTCATTCTTACAGGCATACATATTTATTCTGCTCACCACGATCTATCTTTCAGGCGTGGTGGCAGAGGACCACTAAACAAAACAAGGCGTTTCCAGCGTGAGGGCGCCGTCCCCTAGGGCGGACGTCAACCACCCACTGGAAACAACTTTATACAAGGAGCAACATGAGCAAGAAGACAGCGTTTATCTTTCTGGCATTGGTCGTATTCTGCGTGGCCATGCCGGCATACGCTCAAGGCGGCGAAGCTGCGAGCAGCACGTCATTCTACTGGGCAATTCCACTAGGCGCAGGAGCCGCCATTGGAATTGCTGGCGGCCTTTGCGGCCTGGGACAGGGCAAAGCAACAGCTTCCGCCGTGGAAGCAATGGCCCGGAACCCTGGAGCCCGTCCGGGAATTTTCGTTTTCCTCTTGCTGGGCCTGGCGCTCATCGAGTCATTGGCCCTGTACGCGCTTGTCATCGCTTTCCAGTTGATCGGCAAAATGAAATAGTGTTTTCATCTTCCAGTAAGCCCGGTCGGAGACCGGGCTTTTTTCTTAGAGGTCCTGTTTCGGGTATCCTTAATGATCCATGCCCAGCCTTCCGGCACTTGCATTTAACGATGTCAGCAAGCATTACCGCGGCTTCTTCCGCAGCCAGTGGGTAACGGCACTGCGCGATTTCTCATTGCGCGTGGAACGCGGCGAGATCTTCGGCTTTCTCGGCCCCAATGGCGCTGGCAAAACCACGGCCATGCATCTGGCCATAGGACTCATGTTTCCCAGCACCGGCCGGGGTGAAATGCTGGGACACGAATTTGGACACGCGCTTACGCGCCGCCGCATCGGCTTTCTGGCGGAAAACGTGGCTCTTTATCACCGCTCCGCGGCAAAGCTGGTCCGCTTCTATGGCGCTTTGAACGGCTTGCGCGATCCACAACTCCGCCAGCGCACCACCGAAATGCTAAAGGAATTTGAACTCACTGACGTCGCCGATCGCAATGCCGGCAAGTTTTCCCGCGGGATGCTTCAGCGCGTAGGACTCGCGCAGGCCCTCGTCAACGATCCGGAACTGCTTATCCTCGACGAACCTGCTTCTGCGCTCGATCCATTGGGGCGTATGCGCGTGCGTGAAATCCTGGTGCGTGCGCGCGAGGCCGGTAAGACCGTTTTCCTCAGTTCGCACCTGCTATCAGAGGTCGAGCAAATCTGCGATCGCCTGGCAATCGTGATTAAAGGCCGAGTCGCGCGTGTGGGTACGCTGAATGAACTGCTGGAGTCGCAGGACAGGTTTGTGATTACCGCGAAGGGAATTGATGCGCTCATGTTTGAAGGCACGGCGCAGAACGGCTTTATCCGAATCACGGTGCCGGCCCTGACGCAGCGCAGAACGATTGAGAAAATCTGGCTGGCCGGTGGCGAAGTGGTTGCCGTGAATCCTATTCGCCGGACGCTGGAAGACCTGTTCGTAGAACTGGCAAACCAGAATGGCGGCGGCCACGCCGAGCCTGGCGCCGCCAGGGAGTCTCAATGAAGTTTTGGATGAAAATGTTGGTATTGTTCTGCTTGTGCAGGCCCGTTTGTGTCGCCGCGCAGACCCCGGTACCAGCCTGGAAAATCAACATTACCGAGAAATACGGGCTCCAGGCCTTTGACCGCACCATTAATTTTCGCTGGACCTGCACCAGGGCGTGATTTTTATC
>DASXIL010000337.1:0-5080 GCA_036497985.1 Candidatus Angelobacter sp.
CGGTGCTGCTGCGGTCTCTCAAGCCGGAAGACTTCGAGCGCAGGTTCGTCCACCCTGACTCCGGTCCTCACGATCTTGACTGGCTGCTGCAACTCTATAGCTGGCACGGAAACCACCATGTGGCGCACATTACGAGTCTGCGTGAGCGGATGGGCTGGTAATCTCGCCGCAGATTTCGCAGATGGCCGCAGATCTAACAAATCAGCCGCGAATTTCGCGAATCAACACGAATCAAAAAACCTGGCGCTTGAGTGATCCGGGAATTGAGTACTCTGAAAAAGTAAGCCGCGAATTTCACGAATGACACGAATCAAGAAACTTCAAAGAGATTCAGTCTTTCGGGAAAATCCGCGGCCATTCCTTTTCTGTAGACCCCGTTTTGGCTAATTGCCAGTTGCTATTTACTAATTGCTCCTACGGCAAGAATCCCAGGTCTTCCGGCAGCGGCCCGGCAATGGGCGTTTCAAATAGCGGCGGCACAATGGCCGGCAGAAGCCCAACGCTATCCGGATCGATCGTGAGCGCGCCATCGCTGGCGAAAAACACTCCAATCTGGATTTGCGGCTCAATGGCAATCGGCTTAGGCAATGAGGTCAGGAACGTATGTGGATTGTGCAGTCCCAATCCCAACGGGAAAGCGATGTCATTGCGGTAGAACGTTGCGCGGTCTTTCAGGTCTCCGGAACGGATCAGCGCAGTTGCCGTGGGATTCGGCACAGTCATGTCACCACGAGCAAACTGGACAATGACGGATTTTGCCAGATCGCCAGGCAAGGGGTTCTTGCGGATGAACGGAGCCCAAGCCACAGGATCGCCCGACTGTCCCAGCCATCTGCTGGTGTCTTCCACGGTTTGAATTGCAACAGCTCCGGGGACGTTATTGACCACCGGAGGAAGGTCACGCAGAGGGCTGTTGTCATTGAAGAACAATGGGCCGCCGGCATTCAGCAACGATGGCACGCGCACCGCCAGTGCCTGTGTGAGCAGAAGCTGGAATGACGGGCTCAGACGGACAATGTCAATAATCGGACCGCCGGGCACGTTCGGCACGCCGGCACGGACATCCGGCTCGATGCCGAGGAAGATCGTGCCATAAATTCCGCCGAAAGATTGTCCGGCGTAATAAATACGGTTGGGATCCAGGTCCTGAAGCCCATCGCCGTTGGCATCAATCCCGCCCTGAATCGCACGTACAAGCTGCATCAGATCGGCGACAGTTTGCTGCAACGCGTCACGCGAACCGATGGTGCCCTGCGCGCTGGCAAAAAATGTTGAAGATCCCTCTGCGCTGGTAATCTGGCCGTTTCCGTCCTGGTCAAATCCGCGGCCGCCTTCAAGGAACGTCGTGGCAGTAGTTCCCTGATTGACAGTGAGTGTGCTATTGGGACCAAAGCCATGGCCAACCACATTGATCGCGATACTTGCGATGCCACTGTGCGCAAGCACAGAAGCAACGGCAAATGGCGCACCTTGCTTGCTGTCAGTAAATCCGTGGCCAAAGATCGCCACCGGCCAGCCATTGGTTGGGCGTGGGCCAGAAGGAATAAATAAATTGAAGAAGATGTCTTCTGTGCCCTGTGAAGGAACACTTTGACGCGTCGGTACCTGCGGAATGAACACATTGGCATTCTGCCAGTGCGTTCCACTGAACTTCCCGAAGGCCAGTGTGCCGATGGAACCGGGGAAAACCTGCAAGGCTGCCAGGTTGCCGTTGAGGCTGGTTGGAATGAGCGGACCAACCGTGAGCGCCTGCACGTTCCACGTGAGCCCTGTGACCGTGTTCAGCGGAAATACTGTCTTCGCTCCGCCGCCTCCAAGATTAAAGCTCACGGCCGGCGGCGCAGCCGCCTTGATCTGCTCGCGAATGCTTTCCAGCGTCGCTGTAACGCTTTCCACGGTAAACAGGCTGGCGGCGGCAATGTGCTTTTTCTCCAGGCCAGGAGCAATGCGATTCAACGTGCCGTTATCAATCAGGCTGCGAACGGCCTGGCGGTATGCGCGCAGCTGCGCATCAGCGCTGCCATCGGCATCCAGGTTGCGAAAGCCGGCTGCGGCTGCAACGGGATTTCCAGCGGCATCGTGCACGCCATCGGTAACGACCAGAAGATAATTGGCATGTTGGTCAAGATGCTGGTCTGATTCCGCAAACAGCGTCAGTGACGCCGGGTCCCAAACGATCTGGTTAATGCCAATGATGTTGGGAGTGAAGCCATGGAAAATGTTGCCTTCATTTTCCTGGCCAAAGGCAAAAGCTGAAGGCAGCTGGACCAGGAAGACGGTGCTGCTATTGACCGTGTTCACATCAATCGCGCCGTCAAAGGGAATAGAGATCCGCGGCTGCGGATTGAATCCATCCATCTGGTTTACCAGCGTTAGATCGGCGCAGTCTGAAGGATTAGTGCCGCAATTGGGAAGCGGAACATTTACCCGCAAGCCCGTAAGCTGCTGTGAATCAAAAGCCGTAAAGCGGTCACTGGGAAACGGCGACTGCGTAGTCGATTGCAGGTTAAAGAGCGGATGTGTCTCGGCCAGGGCCAGAGCGGGTGTTAGAAGCGCGGTCGCAACCAAAAGAATAATGGCGCGGCGAATAAATGAATACTTTTCATTGAGGGTCGTATGCATGGCGGTGGAAAACCTCCAAGGGGAGTTGCAACGGGTGACGAGAACGATAGACCTTCGGGAAAGCCTTGTCAATGGCTGCTATACGCGACAAAAAAGCGCCGCATCGCGCGGCGCTTTTCCGTCAAAAGCAGCTACCTCCGGCCATCAGAAGGCATTGCAGGGCACGCCCCCATCGTCATTGTCGCCGTGCTTGCGGGCGCAACGAGCTGCGTCAAAGGCATCAAAGGGACGCAGGAACTGCGCCGGATGAAAGAGGAAGAACGCGGGAGGCGCCACGTTCAGCGGTCCCAGCGTTGCCGCCTCGGCGTTCAGCGCGTCCGCGTGAAGGTTGGGCCAATGGCCCGTGTCCAGGCGGCCGATCAGGTTTTCCAGGGCGGTAATGGTCTCTGCCGGAGTGAACGTGCAGTGTCCGGCGCGATGTACGAAGATCTGACGAAGGAGCTGTTCGTTGCCGGCCTCGCGCACCACGTCACGATAAGCGCTTTCATTCTGGTTGGAGACCAGGCCATCACCTTCAGTGTGCATGGTGAGCACGGGGAAGTCGATGTCTCCGTTGAAGATGATGTTCTGTTCAAGATAGTCCACCGCGTTAGGATCGGCGGAGATGCGCGCGGCCTTGTTCAGAGTTTCCAAATCGTCTTCCAGGTTGAGCCCCGCCTGTGTGTAGAGAGCGCGAACTTCCGCGCCGTTGATGGAGTGTTCGAACTGTTCCCTGTAGTTAACGCCGGTATTCCATGAAGGATTGCCTCCGGCGCGAAACTCCAGTTCCGCGCGGAAGGCAAAGATAAACGGGAAGTCCACCTGCTGCGCCCACAAGAACTGGTTGGCGGCCTGGGAAGCAAAATCGTTGGCGGCCGGCTCAGGTGAGGCAGGATTAAACCAGCCAGGCAAATCTCCGAAAGAATTTGCCAGGGCCAGGCGCGCCCGACCCTGCGGGGTTGCGTTGGCGGCGGCCAGCAGTTGCTCCGCCAGCAGGAAGTTGCCGGTCGGGTTG
Source organism: Candidatus Angelobacter sp. (assembly GCA_036497985.1). GTDB lineage: Bacteria > Acidobacteriota > Terriglobia > Terriglobales > Acidobacteriaceae > Angelobacter. The sequence continues at coordinate 3,617 of DASXIL010000337.1, forward strand.
GTGATGTGGACAACCTGAAGCGGTCCGCCGAAATTGAAGAGAGTCTTGAAGGCGAAGGCCGAATCCAGCGCCTGGTTCCAGGTGGCCACGCCGCCGGAAAGTACTCCGCACATGGGCAGGGCCGCATCAAACCGTTTGGGATTTCTCTGGATCAGGCCGGCAGTAATGATGCCGCCCAGGGAATGTCCCCAGGCGATGGTGAGCGTGGGTTGGCCAACCTGCGCATTGAAGAGGTCTAGCACGGCGATCTGGTCCACCAGAGCTTCATGAATCGCCCAACCGGTGGTGGCGTAGGATGAACCCGCCAGAGCAAAGCCATTCGCCAGGAGGAATGCGCGGGTGCCGGGATCACCCACATCCTGTGCAGGGTTGGCTGAGCCGGGCGTTACATAGCCGTGGGAGTACAGCAGCAATGTGCCGTTCCATGGCGAAGGCACCTCAATCAGGTATTTGGCTCCATCAGGGAAGGAGCCGGCAATCGTTGTGGTTGCGGCCTGTGCCGGGACTGCAGCCAGGCACACCAGCACCAGTGTAAAAACTAACATCAGTCTAAAGCGTGAGTTCATAAGCTTCATGGGGAGCGTCTCCTTCTTGCGGAACTTGGAATCAGGCGACTGAAGATAGAGGTCGCTGAGAATAATCACAGGTGAGGTCTGATAGACAGCCGTCTTAATATCGCGGACGAAACAGCGGGGCTGCGGCAAAGGCTGATTCATACATCCTGCTGGAAGCAGGTACCAGGAACGGTGCGGAATTATCTTAGACGGCTGGCACTTTGTCAAAAAAGCGCAAGGACTTTCACCGCAAAACACCCCTGCGCTCTCACGCTCGCCCTGGACAGTCCGGACCGTTGTTTTAAGACGCCGATTCGCGGGAATGTTACTGCGTATTCGATTGTTTTACTTCCGCCGGGGCCGGGGCACTAATTCGCCGCCACAATTGGGGCAGATGTTGTTCATCGCACCGGCACACTTTTCGCAAAAAGTGCATTCATAAGAACAGATCATCGCCATGCCACTTGCCGGCAGTGCCTGATGACATTTCTCGCACTCCTGCCTCATCTCCAGTGCCATTGAACTCCTTAACGAATATGGATGTTCACCAGATACGGGCTGCTGAATTCGGTCATGTCTCCGGTCTTCTTACCCACAACCGGCAAGAACCGCGCGGAAAGCGGTTTGTGCCATTCTACGGCAAGATCTTCTGCCCGTTAGTGTAACGAAGTCTGAACACCATGCACTACATCGAAAGGGGCAAATATTCTGTCCCATCCGTGCAGTTTTTGGCGGACGATTTTGAAGGAGATGTATATGGCAAACGTATCACGTGAAGAAATTCAGCGCTTGGCCCAGCGCTATGAGCAGATTCGCAAGAACCTGCAAAACCTCGGCGGCAACACTGACGGCTCAAAAACGGAGCTGTTCCAGATCATTCACCGGCCGGGCTGGACCACGGTCCTCGATG
>DASXIL010000338.1:0-3244 GCA_036497985.1 Candidatus Angelobacter sp.
ATGCTCCAGGACTTCCACCGCAGCTTTGGCGATCTCAGGATGAAAGTTGTTGCTGAAGGTATCCGGCCAGAGAATGATCGGCGAACGATCAGCGTTGCGCAGCGGGCGGCGGCGAAACCACGCAGTAAACGTCTCTGCAGCAAATGCGGGCATGGTGCGCTTCTGCGAGATCCCGCCAAGCCATTTCATGAGCTGTGATGTTCCTGGTGCGCGACCAAGAAAATTTACCAGCCACGGAGCAATGCGAGCCATGCCGGCCCAGCGTTGAATCAGTCCCATGGAAAAAGCGGCGCGTGGACGCGAGCGGTCTTCATAGTAATGGGCCAGAAACTCAGCTTTGTAGGTGGCCATGTCCACGTTGATGGGGCATTCGCTCTTGCAGGCCTTGCAGGCCAGGCAGAGATCGAGCGCATCTTTTAGATATTCATTCTTCCAGCCGTCTTTGAGAGTCTCACCGCGCAGCATTTCAAAGAGCAGGCGCGCGCGTCCGCGGGTGGAATGCTTTTCTTCTCGCGTGGCCATGTAACTGGGACACATAGTGCCGCCGTCATCCTTGCGGCACTTGCTCACACCGACGCAGCGCAACGTGGTTTCAGGAAAATGCCCGTGATCTTCCGAGAAAGAAAAATACGTTTCGACCGGCGCCGGTCGATAGGTGGCGCCGAGACGAAGATTTTCATCAAGGGGGTTGGCGTCAATCTTTTTGCCCGGGTTCATTTTCCAGGTGGGGTCCCATATGCGCTTGAACTCGCGGAAGGCTTCCATCAGTTCCGGGCCAAACATTTTGACCAGAAGCTCGCCGCGCGCCTGTCCGTCACCGTGTTCGCCTGAGAGCGATCCGCCCATGGCTACGACCATGTCGGCGGCTTCTTCCACGAAAGCGCGGAAATCTTTGATGCCTTTTTCTGTGACCATGTCAAAGTCGATGCGCATGTGAACGCAGGCATCGCCAAAGTGGCCGTAGAGCGCGCAGTGGTAGCCATACTTTGCCAGTAGGCGATGCAGCGCGCGCAGATACTCGCCCAGTTTTTCTGGGGCGACAGCGGCGTCTTCCCAGCCTTCCCACGCTTCCGGCTCTCCCGGCACCTGCGACGTTGCACCCAGACCGGACTCGCGGGCCTTCCACACAAGAAGCGTTTCCTGCTCGTCGATGAAGAGCTTCATGTTGGGCGGATCGGGCTGGCGGCTGAGCTGCTCCATCAGGGTGCGCGCCTTGGCATTGGATTCTTCCTTGGTTTCGCCGCCAAACTCGCATAGCAGCCAGCCTTTGCCATCCGGCAGCATGGCAATGCTTTTGGGATGAAGGTTCTTCTTCTTCATGTTCGAAATCAGAACGTCATCCATGCCCTCAAGCCCAATCGGCTTCGACTTGCAGACTTCAGGGACGTTATCCGCCGCGGCGTAAACGTCCTTATAGCCAAGCACTACGGTCGTGCGCTTTTTGGGCCAGTCCACCAGCCGGACCTTGGCGGCCAAGGTGATCACGCAGGTGCCTTCCGCACCGACGAGAGATTTGGCCACGTTGAAGCCGCGCTGAGGAAGAAGCTCATCGAGACTGTAGCCGGAGACGCGGCGCGGGATGTTGGGATAGCGGCTGCGGATGAGATCAGCATATTGATCGCGCAACGCGCGTAGGCGCGAATAAATTTCGGCGCGACTGCCACCGGCGAGAACTATCTGCTCAAGCTCCGCGTCCGAAGTGGGGCCAACACGCATGCGCTCGCCATCATAAGTAAGGATGTCAAGCTCCAGAACGTTATCCACGGTGCGTCCAGCCATGACGGAATGCACGCCGCAGGAATTGTTGCCGATCATCCCGCCCAGGTTGCAGTATTCATGCGTGGACGGATCAGGGCCAAAGGTGAGATTGAATTCGTTGGCGCGGTTGCGCAGCTTGTCCAATACACAGCCGGGCTGCACCCATGCGTATTTTTCCTGAGGATTGATTTCAATAATCTGGTTCAGGTACTTGGAAAAATCAATGATCACAGCGACGTTGCAGGACTGTCCGCTGAGGCTTGTACCGCCGCCACGGGGCAACAATGGCGCGTTATGTTTGCGCGCCAGCGCTACGGTCTGGATCACGTCTTCAATACTGCGCGGTATGACAACGCCGATGGGCACCTGGCGGTAATTCGATCCATCGACGGCGTAAAGAGCGCGGGTGCCGTCGTCAAAGCGGACTTCGCCGGTGATGGCGGCGCGGAGTTCGGCGGCCAGGACGTCGGCGCGGTAGCGAGCTTCTTTCGAATTCCAATCTGAGAATTTGGAATGCATCAAGGTTTTATTTTGTGCCGCCCCTCCGGGGCTCCTCTTTTTGTCGTCGCTACCCAGGCCTTACGGCCTGGGCTACGCGCGCCAGGAACGCGCGCTTTCGTCCCTACGGGGCTGGATCATGGCCGCAACCAGCAGCATCTCAGCTATGGAAGCCAGCATGGTAAGCCGGCAAAACCACAGTGGTTTGATCCGATGCGATCTTTACGCCGGCAAAAAAAGCGCCCGCTATGGATTTTAGTCCATCTGCGGACGCTCAGGTTTATTGTCTCTTTTCTTGCCGTTCGACCTATTTAGGCTTGTTTGGCTCCCGTTCCGGCACAATGGGAGCATCTGCCTTACGTTCCTCATTGCGCGCGATGGCGACGTTGATGGCTCCGATGCGCACTGGCGACTGCACCTTGGGTTGCGAAGGCTTACCGTCAATGAGCGGACCGGTGGGCACAAATACCAGCGGCAGTTTTTCCTGATTGGTGCGCAAGGCAGCAGCCAGCGCCTTGTTGGCAGGGAAGCTGAAGTGCGCGGGCGTGAACTCGCCGTGCTGGTGCGAGCGCACTCCCGTACTGAACAACGAGACGGTCCCCAGGAAGTGCGGGCTCTCCTCATTCATCGCGGTATTGGGCGGAGCGCCGAGGTAGACCTCCCAGACTACGCCTGGCTCGCGGTCAGCCACGACATTGTCAAGTTCGATCACCAGGCTTTCATTCTTGCTTTGCAGCAACGCAGGAATGCGCTCGCGGATCTTCGCGATCTCAATCGGGACGGTGATTTCCCGCTCGCCCAATTCGACCGGAGGCCCGGGCCACGGAATGAGGACCTGCGCGATCAACACCCACCATGGAAATGGAATCAGTTTCAGGCAATACTCCTTTACCTGAGGCGGTTCCCCTTCATAAGTGTAGTTCAATTGCTCGGCGCAGCGCAGCACATCGCAACAGGTCATGTGCACCGCGGTCCCGCTCTCGTTGAA
>DASXIL010000339.1:0-3413 GCA_036497985.1 Candidatus Angelobacter sp.
CTGCGTTTGCGCCGGGAGTGCAGCCGATGTCGACGGCGGTCATGTTTCCTCTGCCGGGGCAGCCCGTTTGGTCGTACTTTACCGGGATTGCGTTTGTGGCCGCTGCGGTCGCGATTTTTTTGAACAGCAAGGTTCGGCTGGCGGCTACTCTGCTGGGGATTTTGATACTGCTGTTCGCGTTGGTAGTTTGGGTGCCGTGGCTGGCAGTGCATCCGCAGGATATTGCCGGGGGAAATTACTTGAAAGACATGGGGCTGGCCGGTGGAGCTTTGCTACTGGCTGGCGCGCTACCTAAGCGGGACGGATGAAAGGTTTGCATTCGTGACGAGAATTTGACAAATCTGACATAAAGGCAGGCATCCAATGGACAGGAGATATTACACATGGTCAGATTTTCACTTTGGGCGGAAATCCAGGCGAAGCCCGGCAAAGAGGCAGAGGTTGAGGCGTTTCTGAAATCGGCGCAGCCGTTGGCGGAACAGGAAGAGGGCACATTGACGTGGTATGTGGTGAGGATGGGGCCGGGCTTCTTTGGCATCTTTGACACCTTTGCCGATGAGACGGGACGCGATGCTCACCTGAATGGCGCGATTGCGAAGGCGCTCTTCAGCGAAGAGACCAAGGCTCTTCTGGCCAAGGACCCGCAAGTACACAAGATCGACGTGATAGCGGCGAAAGGGCCCGGCGCTTGACTTTTAGTTGAGCTTGTAAGGCGTTCCCGATCTGTGAAACATTTGGGCTCTCTGCCGGGGCGGAGCGCCGATGAAGGAAATGATTGAAAAGCTGCTCGCTGTTTTTCCCGCATATGTGCGGCAGCTTATCGGCGTGCTGTCCGGGCCTAAGAAGTACATTGCGAGTCTCGACTACGACGCGCCTGGGGCGCTGCAGGATGCGCTGATTTTTATCGCCGTGTCGGGCGGCATTGGATCAGTTGTCAACATACCTCTCCTCCCGGAAAAGCAAAACCGGGAGGAATTTTTTGGCCTGCTGGCGGTGATCTTCGCGCTGGATCTGTTGCTGACGATCGCGATCACGGTTCTCTCGTGGAAGATCGTTGGCGGCAAATTCAATTTGAAGAAGCTGACGATTGCTGTCTGTTACTTCTCGGGCGTTAGCGCGCTGCTGGCTTCGGTGCCCGTCTGGATTGCTTTGGGATCGGCGAGCCTTCTCGATCCGATCCACTATCGGCAATTCAGGCTGATGATGAACGGTAGCAGCCTTCTTGACCCGATCGAAATGGTCAAGAGTCCGGCCTACCTGGTCCTGGCAGGCGTGCTTGGAATGGTATTCCTCGGCGGCTATGCGTGGAATTTCCTGGTATGGGGCGCCTACCGCAAGATGGCCAGGCTTTCGAAAGTCCGGTCAGGGATTGCTTTCGGTATCTTCATTGTGTTGAGTTTGTTTCTGGCGACGGCCGACGTACTGATGACGTCCAGCATTACGGGAATCCACAAGAACCCTCTGCCCAAAGAGTTGCTGGGTGAATGGCAGGCGCAGAGCGAGAGCGACAGCAATGGCGCGCATACGGTGCACAAAGTTTCTTATGGTTTTTTCTCGGACGAAAGCTACTACGTCGTCGACAATTTGCGTACCACGACTGGCAAATGCATTGCGAAGATCATCGTGCAGGGCCACGGCATTGTCAGTGTCGATGGCTCTTCGCTTCAACTGATTTCGACAACACACACGCGGGACACGAGTGATTCCTGCAGCGGTAAGAAATCGACAATCAAGCTGGACAGAATGAGCGAGGTCTATCAATACCGCGTGAATGAACAGCCGGGCGGCTGGCAGTTGTGTCTCAGCGATCGCTTTGGAGAGTCCTGCTATCTGCCTCAAAAGCAGTAGCCTCCTGCTTCGAGCTTGACTGCAATGGTCGCGGCTGAAAGACTGCTGCTACTGCTTCATGGCCTATTCAATCAAAGTGGAATATGCGGCGCATCGCAGGATGCGCGAGCGCAATACGCGGCTGTATCGGCTGGCGCATTGGCCGATCTGGATATGGGTTTTCTTTCTGGCTCCCGGGTGGCTGACGTTCGATCTGTTTGCCGCGGGCGGGAGTGTGCGGAATTTGATCTGGCTCGGCGCGGTGCTGATGGGCACTGGCATTGCTGCGTATCGCGGCAAACTGCCGGGGGCTGAGCCTGCGCCTTATATTCTGCGCTTCGATGAGGACAGGCCCAATCCGCTATATCGCAAAGTCTGCTACAGCTTTGCGTGGAATGCAGTGCTGAGTTTTGCGCTGCTGAATCTGGCGGGGCTGGTGGATGCGGTTGTGAATCGGCGCTGGCACATGATGCAGATTTATCGGTATGGATACTTCCCACTTTGCGTTGTGATTCTGGTGCTGTGGCTTGGCGGGGTGTTGCCGCGTGTTCGGCGGTCGACCAAAGGCGAGGGCACGGAGCGGCGTTATTTTTATGGCTCGGTTTGGGCGGTTACGCTGGCGCAGGCTGTGCTGCTTGTTCTCTGGAAGACTCTGCCGAAGACGCACACTACCGACCTGGTGAAGCTTGCGGTGTATGTTCTCGTGCTTGGCGGCGTTGGGATTGCGGCTGTGTTTGGGGTGTTGCCGCGGACCCGGCCGATTCTGCCGGGTGAGTTGATGGTGGCGGACTAGACGGAGAGGAAAGTAACCTTGGGAATAGCTACTGGGCTACGCGCCAAGGAGAAGTGGTATTCCAGTTCTTTAATTCTGCGGTGGCCCAATCGTTGGATTTATCTGTGTGGCAAGAAGTGCATGGGTTGGGAATGCCCGACTGTTTTGTCTCGTTGGGTGATATAAAACGGAATGTATGAGCGTGGACATAGTTGTCTTTGATCGTCTGCTCGATCTTGGGCATGTGGCAGGAGACACACTGGCTTCCAGCGCTGCCTTCAGCGTGGTGAGTATGCTCACTCACCGTTCCTCGCAGACCCGCCGGATTGTCTTTGGTATGGCAGGACAGGCATAGGGCGTTTCCGTTTTCTTTTAGACTTGCGGTGTTTTTGTTGCTGTGAACCTCGTGGCAATCAAAACAGCGCAGTTCGCGGTGGTACATGTTGCTCTGAACGAAGTCATTCCCCTGCATCCGATTTTTGTGCGCCGTCAAATCAGCATACTGATAAAAATTTGTCGTTCCAGGCTTGAGATCTTCGAGCTTCCAGAAATCAGCCAGGCGCTGGCCCGGCACAAACCCTACCGGCCAGTCATAGTATTTGCCGGCAATCGGATTGCTAAGAGGCTGCCCCTGACTATGGCACTGGATACAGGTGTCGTTGCCGCGCACATAATCAAGCATTCCAGGATTGACGATGTTCTGTTTCGTAGGGTGCTCCACATGCAGGCTGCCCGGCCCGTGGCACTTTTCGCATCCCACATTCCATTCCGTCACTTGTTTCGTCTGGACGTTGTAATTGACGGAATGGCAACC